>NZ_JBPCCH010000006.1:0-228521 GCF_050971805.1 Robertmurraya mesotrionivorans
TATTAGCCCCGGTTTCCCGGAGTTATCCCAGTCTCATAGGCAGGTTGCCCACGTGTTACTCACCCGTCCGCCGCTAATCTTTGGGAGCAAGCTCCCAAAGATCCGCTCGACTTGCATGTATTAGGCACGCCGCCAGCGTTCGTCCTGAGCCAGGATCAAACTCTCCAATAAAGAGTAAGATTAGCTCTTAAAAGTTAAAACTTAGAATTAACGTTGACGTTTGTTGTCTTGTTCAGTTTTCAAGGTTCAATTAAGCACTTGATTATCTTACAATATCTTTTCACCGTTGTCAACTTCTGCGAAAAAACTTTTTTAAAGTTATTTTCAAGTCGTTGTTGTCGGCTACATGTAATACTATATCATTTTGATTCGCAGAAGTCAACTTCTGTTTTAAAATTATTTTTTCAAGAAGCTTCAACATCTGAAGCCAAGGATTACATATTACATAATTCTTTTATAAAAAACAAGAGGTTTATCATATATTTGTACAACTAAAATAAAAAACAGCGACAGTTGTCAAATATAAAAGCAAGGCACGAATGCCCTGCTAGTTAATTGACTATTACTTTTCCAACCATCCCTTCCTTGACATGGTACCTACATATTAGTTCGTATGTACCGGGGTTTTTCGGATTTACAGTTATTGTTTTTTCTTTTCCCGGCTGAACTTCTGCGTCAATTCCGAGCTTTTCCACTGTAAAGGTATGCTCTTTCTTACCTTTGTTTTTCAATATCAACGTTGTCGTTTTTCCATTGGGAATAGTAATGGCTTTCGGATTAAAGTAATCATCGTTTAACTCGACCTCAATCGCTTTCTCCATTTCCATAGGTTGCGTCAAGTCACCGACTTTGGCAAACACACCGAATGGTGTTGTCATAACCATCATCGAAAGCAAAACGACCAATAAGGTTAACAGCTTTTTCACAGACAATCCCTCCTTTCCTAAGAACTATTTTCTTCAAATCCATAAAATATTATCACTTTAAATTTGTTTTCCAACTTCCATCTAAATAGAGCTTTTTACAATAACTGAGATAAAGATTATAGATCGACTTATGAATCAACTTCACACAGCACTATTTCATTATTTAATAAATTGTACTTATTTCGTTAAGTCAAACATCTTTACAATGCTATATAATAATATAGGAACATTTGTTCTATAAGAGAAGGGGAGCTAATTGAAGGAATGGGAAGCTTCATATATAGCTGGAATTATTGATGGTGAAGGTTCTATAACTTTAACAAGAATGCATAAAGGAGAATTTAGGAGACCTTGTATATCGATCTCCTCTACTGATAGAGAATTATTATTTACATAAAAAGCTTAACAGATGGAGTAATAAACAATAAAAAAAATTATAATCCTGCAAGACATAAAGACTCCTACACTTTAACTATTAAGAAAAAAGAAAAGGTGTTTGAAGTATTGAAAAAAATACATCGCTATTTAAGGATTAGCAAAAAACGAGAACGTGCCCTTTGGATTCTTAGATATTATGAAAATGTTAGTCCAAGAAATGGGAAATATACTCCCACATTATTAAAACAAAAACTTCAATTTGAAGAGGATTTTTTTCGGTTATAGCTTTGCTTTTTAGACAAAATAAAAACCACCAAATATGTATTTGGTGGAGACGGTGGGACGTGCTATTCCATTCTTTCGAGATGGCACTGACTATATCTTGAACCTGTAAGTTACAGGTTCTTCGGCGTATTATGCAGATCGTAGTTTTGCTTGCTTCACAAGCAGGATGCTGCATCCTAGTACTACCATGTTGGCAGCCTATAAGTCGATACACGGCTGTTGAATTGCTTCACATACCGCTCGGCATTGCCTTATCGCCACGAGTGCGACTTAGGTTTCACCGATAAAGCCGAATTTTCACTTGTATGTTACCACACAAGGCGACTATGAACTAATCGAACCCACGTCCAAAGATATCGCCACTTAAGCGTCTACGAGTGTAGTCGACATATTCGTATTTCGCTGAGCCATCTGCCTATCGACAGGCGCCCGGTCAGCTAGTCTGGTTGTTCTCTTCCTTCACCCTCAGACGGTGGGATCCGGCGTAGTCCACTTAGAGTGAGTCCCTTACCCTACCACATGGACGATGGAGGGAGGAACAGCTACGCGCTATTAAGCAGCGAAAGCTAAGTTGTTGTTTGTTTTGCCAGTTATAGGCTTTGACGTTTTAACGAGGCCGATCCCCTCGACTCGCAACCTAAGCTCGAACTACCCCTGTCGAATCCGTAACGTCCCCTCAATTAAAGGTGCGCTATTGGTATTTCACGCTAGCGTACGTTAGGAAAGTCTGAAGGTAAGCTTCAGAGCTAAGATTATGTTTGTCAGTTACCCGACATAAGTTATTATAGCATACTTCTTCATGATTTCAATTGTAAGTTTTTGTAAGAGACTTATTTCTGTCTATCTCGGAAAGCTCGTTCGATATCACGCTTTGCTTCCTTCTTTTTCAGATCTTCACGCTTATCGTAGTTCTTCTTCCCTTTACCAAGACCGATTAAAATCTTTGCATAGCCATTTTTCAAGTATACCTTTAGAGGAACTAGCGCGTAACCCGCTTCCTTTGTTTCGCCTAATAGTTTATCAATTTCTCTTTTATGAAGCAATAACTTACGTTGGCGAAGAGGGTCATGGTTGTAGCGATTTCCTTGCTCGTATGGGCTAATATGGGCATTTAATAGATAGATTTCCCCGTTCTGAATTCTTGCATACGAATCTTTTAAGTTTATACGACCATTACGAATCGACTTAATTTCCGTTCCTTGGAGAACCATTCCTGCCTCATATGTTTCTTCAATAAAGTAGTCGTGGTTTGCCTTTTTGTTTTGGGCAACGACCTTCCCCATTCCTTTTGGCACGATATTCTCCTCCTTTCGTGCTCGTCTGTTTCTCTATTGTAGCAAAATTCCCCAATAGAGGGAAGAAGAGAGCCATGCTGAATGGCTCTCTCTGTATATTTACCGTTTTTTCTTACGCTTCGCTTTTGGTGCATTTTCAAAATGCTTCTTTTTCTTACGGGCAGAGCCAGGGCCAGAACCTGATCCACCGCGCGGCTTCGTCCCACCAGATCCGCCTCTTGATTCCCCAGCACCTGCTTTTCTGCGAGGCTTTTTCTCGGTACTGCCAGTTTTAAATACCCTTGGTGTACGATCGCGATCAACTGGACGAGCTCCCTTCATACCAACGACTTCAAAGTCGATGGAACGCTCATCTTTATCAACCTTTACGACACGTACGGTAATTTCGTCTCCAATTCGGTATACCTTCCCGGTACGCTCACCGATCATCGCATAGTGACGCTCATCAAAGCGATAGTAATCATCCGTCATATAGCTAACGTGAACTAAACCTTCAATCGTATTCGGCAGCTCAACAAACATTCCAAAGTTTGTCACCGAACTAATCATGCCATCGTATTCCTCACCGATTTTATCCATCATATATTCCGCTTTTTTCAGCTCATCTGTTTCACGCTCGGCATCAACCGCACGACGTTCCATCTTAGATGTATGTTCTGCAATGTCTGGTAAGCGTGCATCCCATTTTTCACGCGTTGCTTGATCAAGCTTGCCCTCAATAAGATACGTTCGAATGAGACGGTGAACGATTAAGTCTGGGTAACGACGTATCGGTGACGTAAAGTGCGTATAGAACTCCGTTGATAGTCCAAAGTGACCAAGACTTTCTGGATCGTACTTCGCCTGCTGCATCGAGCGAAGCATGACGGTTGAAACAACCATCTCTTCCGGCTTCCCTTGTACTTCTTCAATGATTTCCTGAAGCGCACGAGGGTGAACTGAATTCGCTGTTCCTTTTACGATATAGCCAAAATTCGTGATAAACTCGAAAAACTTACGCAGTTTATCTTCCTTTGGATCTTCGTGGATACGATAGATAAATGGCACATCCAACCAGTGGAAATGCTCAGCAATTGTTTCGTTCGCCGCAAGCATGAATTCTTCTATTAACCTTTCAGCAACGGAACGCTCACGAATGACCACATCCGTTGGTTTGCCATCCTCTTCAACAAGAACCTTTGCTTCTTTAAAGTCAAAGTCAATGGCTCCTCGAGTCATCCTCTTATTACGTAGAATAGCTGCCAGCTCTTCCATCATCTCAAACATTGGGATTAGTGGCTCGTAACGCTTCAAGAGCTCCTCGTCTTTGTCGGTTAAGATTTTATTCACGTCACTATAGGTCATACGTTCTTTTGTTTTGATCACACTTTGGAAAATTTCGTGATTAACGACTTCCCCCGTCGATGTTATCTCCATCTCACAAGAAAGCGTTAGACGGTTAACCTGTGGATTCAAAGAGCAGATTCCGTTTGACAGGCGGTGCGGAATCATCGGGATTACTCGGTCCACAAGGTACACACTCGTCCCTCTATCCGCTGCTTCACGGTCAATCGGAGACTCCTCCGTTACATAATGTGATACGTCAGCAATATGTACGCCCAGTTTGTAATTTCCATTAGGAAGCCTTGTAACCGTTACAGCATCGTCTAGGTCTTTTGCATCAGCACCGTCAATGGTAACGATATCTTGGTCACGAAGATCGCGGCGACCTACAAGATCCTTTTCATCAATTTCATCTGGTGTCTCATTTGCTTGCTTGATGGCTTCTTCCGGGAATGGTCCTGGAAGCCCATGCTTATGAATGACAGAAAGAATATCAACCCCTGGATCATTTTTATGACCAAGAATTTCAATAACTTCACCTTCTGCACTTTTTCTTCCTTCTGGATACATCGTGAGATGCACGACAACCTTATGTCCTTCCACTGCCCCTTTTGCAGCAGCTTTTGGAATAAAAATATCACTCGTAAACTTTTTATCATCTGGAATAACAAAGCCAAAATGCTTGCTTTCTGTATATGTTCCAACCACTTGCTGAATCCCACGCTCAAGAATTCTTACGATCGATCCTTCTCGTCTCTGGCCAGATGTTTCTGAGTTTACACGTGCTAAAACGGTATCACCGTGCATCGCATTATTTGTTTCATTTGGCGGGATAAAAATATCATCCATTCCTGGTTCTTCAGGAATAACAAATGCAAATCCCTTCGAGTGACCTGTTAATTTTCCTCTTATCAGGTTCATCTTGTCTGGCAGGCCGTAACGATTGCTTCTTGTTCGGACGACAAGTCCCTTTTCTTCCATATGTACAAGTGCTTTAACGAAATCTTTAAAATCACCAGAGTCCTGGATCCCAAATGCTTCTTCCAGCTCCTGTACGGTTAGAGGCTTGTAGGCTTCATCCTTCATATAATGAAGAAGTTTATCGACGTGTTGTTTAATACTTTCGTCCATAGTAAACCCTCCTTTTCATTTATTCTTCCCAATTTAAACTTTCTAAAAACTGAAAAACGTCATCGTGTAACTGTTCTTTTTCTTTATCTAGTGTGATGACGTGTCCAGATTCTTCGTACCATTTAATAAACTTTTCATCAGATTCAATTCCGTTGTAAATAATATTGGCACTGTCTGTATTGATCATATGATCATGGCGCGCTTGAACAACAAAGGTTGGAGCGTAAATATGATCAACATGATCACGAACATCAGAAATTAGGTTTTGCAGTGCCTTCAACGTGTTCATTGGCGTCTTTTTAAAGTCATCCATCTCTGCTTCGACTTGCTCGGCTGATTTTCCTTCACGTTTTTTGAATTCACGAGCGTAATCAAGTATTCCCTCATACATGACTTCTTCACTTTTTATGTACATCGGGGCACACATTGGAACAATTCCCTTAATAGGTACAGTGTAACCCAATTTCAGTGAAAATACGCCACCTAGAGAGAGCCCGGCCACAGCAATTTCCTTGTGTCCTTTATTTTTAAGGTATTCATACGCCTCAGTAACATCTTGCCACCAGTCTTCTGGTCCCGTATGGACAAGCTCTTCCGGTGGAACACCATGTCCTTTGTAGTGCGGGGCATGACAGGTGTAGCCTCTTTTTTCTAAAAAACGACCTAGCATTCGGACGTCTGCACTGTTACCTGTAAAACCGTGCAGGAGAAGTACCGCTCGTGGTCCCCCTTCAAACGTAAATGGCTTTGGCATTGCGATTTTCATATGTAAAACTCCTTTAAACTGTTCATATCTATTTAATTATTGTAATCATAGTTTGCAACGACATTCCAATGATATGTTCGAACTTGTCACAACAGCCACAAAAAAACCTGACCCCGAAAGTGGCCAGGTTTGTAGACTCTTATAAAGCGTACGCTAGTAAGATCGTTAAGATAAAGAATAATACCGACAGAACGATCGTCGCACGGTGGAGGTATAGGTCAAGTCCACGTGCCTTTTGCTTCCCGAATAACTGTTCCGCTCCACCCGAGATAGCACCAGAAAGACCTGTACTTTTTCCAGACTGAAGAAGCACAACCACAATCAAAGCGATCGAAACGACCACAAGTAATACAGTAACTAATGTTTCCATAAAAAGTCCACCTCCTAAAACGCACATTGCAGTAGTTTAAATGTACCATAACACAAGTTTATAAACAATAGTTTTCCTTTTGGGAGGAAGTGACGGGGTTTTGGGAGGAAGTGACGGGGTTTTGGGAGAAAAGATAGAGTAGATTATTTTGATTGGAGTGATTTGGTTTTGATTGTTAAGATGTTGGAGGTGCCGTTGGCAATAGAGAAGCTTGAGGCATTAGAAAGGAGAATTATGCCCGGTCATAGTCAGTTAGGTAGTATATCTATTGAACTCGCTAAAAGAAAGGCTGGTTATCAAGGGGAGAAGAATGTTAGTTATTACCTTCAGCAACTCCCAGAAACTACTTTTGTATTTCATAATATAAGGATTCCCCGAAACAACTCTTTCTTTGAAATCGATCTTTTAGTATTAACAAGTGCTTTTGCGTTAATCACAGAAACGAAAAACTTTGCTGGTGAAATATACTTTGACTCTACATTTGGTCAGTTGATACGCACAAGGAATGAGAAAAAGGAATCCTTCCCTGACCCTTTAGTTCAGGTTGAACGTCAGCGATGGCATTTTAATGATTGGTTAATACAATCACTAGGGTTCAACATCCCCTTAGATTACCTAGTTGTAGTCAGTAATTCATCCACTCTCATCAGTACAGACCCCGGAAAAGCTCATCTATATAAAAAAGTCATTCACGCTAATAAATTCCCACTTCAATTTAAAGAATGTTCTTCTAAGTTCAAGACCGAACTATTAGATTCTAAAATGATGAAGAGAATTAAAAATAAGCTATTAAAGGATCATGTACCGCTAGATTATTATGCGTTAGGTAGGTTTGGTTTAACGGAGAAAGATTTAGTTAAAGGAGTACAGTGTCCTACCTGTCAGTTTATTGGCATGTCTCGTAAGCACGGGGCTTGGATTTGCAATGAATGTAGCCATGTCAGTCATGATGCTCATATCCAGGCCTTAATAGATTATTTTTTACTTATCTCTCGATCTATATCTAACCAAAAATGCAGAGAGTTCCTGAAAGTTGATTCTCCAGATGTAGTAAATCGATTATTCAAAGGACTAAATGTCTTTAGTACTGGAAAAAATAAAGGAAAGATCTACTTTGCACCTGAAAAAATAACATCTCTCAGAAAAATATAGAACGTTTTTGAAGAGGCTTTGGATTTTATCCGCGGTATTTTGGGTTTATCTGCGATATTTCCAATTTATCTGCGGAATTTTTATTTTATCCGCGATATTTTCGTTTTATCCGCGGTATTTTAATTTTATCCGTGATATTTTCGTTTTATCCGCGGTATTTTAATTTTATCCGTGATATTTTCTCTTTATCTGCGGAATCTCATTTTTATCCTCGATATTTCCGGTTTATCCGCGAAATCTCACTTTTATCCGCGAACACTGTAAAGCTCCCAACCCGAATGAACCAACTGCCAACCACACAAAAACAATAAACCGCATCCCCTCTTCAGGCTGCGGGCTGTCCCTATACTTGAGCATTCATTTCTAATAACAATTTTTTTTGAGTATTTATACCTGCAACTTGAGCAACTACCAACACAATAATAATAAGTCCAATCGTAAAGAAGAGCTGAGGAACCATTTTACCTAGAAAAACGGCTTGATAAAAGAATCCACCACAGCACCCTCCAAGAAGCGGTCCTACGACTGGAACCCAAGCATATTTCCAATTCGATGACCCCTTTCCCGGAATCGGCAACAGAAAATGAACAATTCTTGGTCCTAGATCACGGGCAGGATTCATGGCGGATCCAGTCGTCCCACCAAAAGCCAAACCTAATGTAATAATTAAAAAGCCCACCATAATGGGTTGAAGACCCTCCGTAAATTCGGAAGCTCCAATTGAGAGCAAGCTAAGCACTAAAACGAATGTAGCAAAAATCTCGCTTAATACATTGGCGAACGGATGTGGAATCGCTGGTCCTGTAACAAATATTCCAAGCTTTACATTTGGGTCATCTGTTTCTTGCCAATGAGGCATATAATGCAAAAATACCGCTACCGCCCCAATCATCGCTCCGAAAAACTGGCCAACCATATAAGCTGGGACAAGACTCCAGGAGAATGCTCCTGTAAAAGCAAAAGCCAAGGTGACAGCTGGATTTAAGTGAGCTCCACTATATTTTCCAACCGTAAAGATCGCTAACGCTACAGCAAATCCCCAAGCAAATTGAATCGAAAACCATCCCGGATTATAACTATATGATTTTTTCAGTGAGGCTCCCGCGCACACACTACATCCTATAAATATTAAAATGGCTGTACCCACTATTTCCCCAATAAAAGCAGTCATGTCAAAACACCTCTTCAAGTAATTAAGCTTGTATAGTTTTAATCTACTACAATAATAATGGAGTCTACAGATGTTCTTTTTCCGTTATCCTACGGAAAAAGAAATGGGCACGACAAAAAAGGAGCAGCACAAGGCTGCTCCTTTTTTAATCAAATTACTTCTTTAAGTTATAAAGTGATTTCATTCCATCATATACAGCTAGTTCGCCAAGCTCGTCTTCGATGCGAAGAAGTTGGTTGTACTTAGCAATACGGTCTGTACGGCTCATAGAACCAGTTTTGATTTGACCAGCGTTTGTTGCAACTGCGATGTCAGCGATTGTAGCATCTTCAGTTTCACCAGAACGGTGAGAAACAACTGCTGTGTAACCAGCGCGCTTCGCCATTTCGATTGCTTCGAAAGTTTCAGTAAGTGTACCGATTTGGTTCACTTTGATAAGGATTGAGTTAGCAATTCCTTTTTCGATACCTTCAGCAAGCTTCTTTGTGTTTGTAACGAATAGGTCGTCACCAACTAATTGAACGCGGTCACCGATGCGCTCAGTTAATAGCTTGTGGCCTTCCCAGTCGTTTTCGTCTAAACCATCTTCGATTGAGATGATTGGGAATTCGTTTACTAATTCTTCGTAGAAGTTAACCATTGCTTCAGAAGATAAACCAGTGCGGCCTTCTCCAGCTAGGTCATATTGCTTTGTTTCTTTGTTGAAGAACTCAGAAGAAGCAACGTCCATACCTAAGAAAATGTCTTTTCCAGGCTCGTAACCAGCGTTTTTGATTGCTTCCATGATAACTTGTAGAGCTTCACGGTTAGAACCAAGGTTTGGAGCGAATCCACCTTCGTCACCTACAGCTGTGTTAAGACCTTTGTCAGAAAGAACTTTCTTTAATGAATGGAAAATTTCAGCACCCATACGGATTGCTTCTTTGAAAGTAGGAGCTCCTACTGGTAAGATCATGAATTCTTGGAAGTCAACGTTGTTGTCAGCATGTGATCCACCGTTGATGATGTTCATCATTGGAGTTGGAAGTTGCTTCGCGTTGAATCCGCCAAGGTAACGGTATAATGGAAGACCTACAAATTCAGCAGCAGCATGAGCAACAGCCATAGAAACACCTAGGATTGCGTTAGCGCCTAGCTTACCTTTGTTTTCAGTCCCGTCTAATTGGATCATTGTACGGTCGATTCCAACTTGGTCAGTTACGTCCATACCAATGATTTCTTCAGCGATAATGTTGTTTACGTTATCTACAGCTTTTTGAACACCTTTTCCAAGGTAGCGTGACTTGTCACCATCACGTAGTTCTACTGCTTCGTGCTCACCAGTTGATGCACCAGATGGAACGATAGCGCGTCCGAATGAACCAGACTCCGTAATTACTTCTACTTCTACAGTTGGGTTTCCGCGAGAATCTAATACTTCACGAGCGTATACATGTTGAATATATGGCATGATAAAATCTCTCCTTAAAATGGTTTTTTAATAGTTATGGTCAGTTTCGTCAAAGACGTAAACTGCATTTTATTTTTGAAAAAATGGTCAGTAACGCTTGCTTCCGCCATGTGCTAGCAGGTCCGGCTTCTACATGCGAACTTTTACTTCTTGATTAATGTTTTTCCAGTCATTTCAGCTGGTTGTGCTACTTTTAATAGTTCAAGCATCGTTGGTGCAAGGTCGCCAAGGATTCCGTCTTCACGAAGCTCCACGCCTTCCTTCGTTACGATAACTGGAACTGGGTTTGTGGTGTGAGCAGTCATTGGGTTGCCTGCTAAAGTGACTACTTCATCAGCATTCCCATGATCCGCCGTGATTATCGCTGTTCCACCTTTTTTAATGATGAGATCAACGACACGTCCTAGGCATTCATCCACAGTTTCAATCGCTTTGATTGTAGGCTCTAACATTCCAGAGTGTCCAACCATATCAGGGTTCGCATAGTTCAAGATAATGGCATCGAAGTTATCCTCTTCGATTTCTTTTACTAACGCATCTGTTACTTCGTACGCACTCATTTCTGGTTGCAGGTCGTATGTTGCCACCTTTGGTGAGTTGATCAAGATACGCTTTTCACCAGGGAATTCTGCCTCACGTCCACCGCTCATGAAGAACGTTACGTGTGGGTATTTTTCTGTTTCAGCAATACGAAGCTGTGACAGATTGTTTTGAGATAACACTTCACCGAGTGTGTTATCAAGGTTCGTTGGCGCAAAGGCAACATATCCATCAACCGTTTCACTAAAGTGTGTTAAACACACGAAGTTTAAGTGTTGTGGATGCTTATCACCGCGATCGAACGAACGGAAATCTTTATTTGTAAACGTGTTAGAAATTTGAATCGCACGGTCTGGACGGAAGTTATAGAAAATAACTGCATCGTTATCAGAAATCGTTGCAACCGGCTCTCCGTTTTCCTTTTTCAAAACAGATGGAAGAACGAATTCGTCGAAGATTCCGTTGTTGTAAGAGTCTTCTACGACATCCATAGCGTTTGAGTAGGCAGGACCTTCTCCGTACACCATTGCACGGTAAGACTTTTCTACACGTTCCCAACGCTTGTCACGGTCCATCGAGTAGTAACGACCAGAGATCGTTGCAAACTGACCAACACCGTATTCTTTCATCTTTTCTTCTGTTTGCTTGATAAAGTCACCAGCAGATTGAGGTGCTACGTCGCGGCCGTCTAAGAATGCGTGAACGTATACGTTCTTCACACCTTCCCCAGCAGCTAACTTAAGTAGCGCGAATAAATGCTGGATATGACTGTGAACTCCACCATCAGATAATAATCCGAATAAGTGAAGGTTTGTTCCCTTTTCTTTTACGTGATTAATGGCATTTAAAAACGTTTCATTACGTTCAAATTCGCCTTCACGAATGGATACGTTCACACGTGTTAAGCTTTGGTACACAATACGTCCTGCACCGATGTTTAAGTGGCCCACTTCGGAATTACCCATTTGACCTTCAGGTAATCCTACCGCTTCCCCAGAAGCAGTTAGCTGTGCGTGTGGATAGCTGTTCCAAAAGCGATCAAAGTTCGGTTTGTTCGATTGTGCAACTGCATTACCCATACGCTCGCCGCGAAGTGCAAAGCCGTCAAGGATGATTAACGCAACAGGAGACTTACTCATTCTTACCTGCCTCCAATAATTGTACAAACGAATCAGCTTCTAAGCTAGCTCCACCAACTAATGCGCCGTCGATATCTGGCTGTGCCATATACTCAGCGATGTTACCTGGTTTTACACTTCCGCCGTATTGAATGCGAACAGCAGCTGCTACTTCGTTAGAGTAGTTGTCTGCAACTACCTGGCGAATATGTGCACATACTTCGTTTGCATCTTCAGCAGTGGAAGATTTACCTGTTCCAATTGCCCAGATCGGCTCATAAGCGATAACCGTTTGCTTTACTTGCTCATCTGTTAAGCCAACAAGTGCTTTTTTCACTTGATCGCCCACAAGCGTGTTAGTTTCACCAGCTTCACGTTGCTCTAAAGTTTCCCCACAGCAAACGATTGGTGTAATTCCATGCTTAAATGCAGCAAGAGTTTTCTTATTTACAGACTCGTCTGTTTCATTGAACATTTCACGACGCTCAGAGTGACCGATGATCACATATTGAACACCAAGATCAGCAAGAGCTGGTGCAGAAACTTCACCTGTGAATGCTCCGCTTTCTTCAAAGTGCATGTTTTGAGCACCGATTTTAACTTCTGTTCCTTTTGCTCCGTCAACTAAACGCTCTAAAAATAATGCTGGAGCACAGATTACAGAATCCACTTTTTCAGAAGAAGGAACGATTGACTTTACTTCATTCAAAAAGCTCGTTGCTTCTGAAAGAGTTTTATGCATTTTCCAGTTACCTGCAATAATAGGTTTACGCATGGTTTTCATCCTCTCTAAAAATATTACTTATCGTTTAACGCAACGACTCCAGGAAGAACTTTACCTTCCATGAACTCAAGAGAAGCTCCGCCACCAGTAGAGATATGGCTCATCTTATCAGCAAGGTTGAATTTTTCAACTGCTGCAGCTGAATCTCCACCACCGATAACAGAATATGTACCTTCTGATGCTGCTAATGCTTCTGCTACTGCCTTCGTTCCGTTTGCATACGAATCTAATTCGAATACACCCATTGGTCCGTTCCAAATGACAAGCTTAGACTCTTTAATTACATTGCTGTAAAGCTCAGCTGTTTTTGGTCCGATATCAAGTGCTTCCCAATCAGCAGGGATTTCATCGATTCCTACTTCTTTTTTGTTTGCACTATCAGAGAAGTCGTCAGCAACGATTGCATCAACTGGCATATAGAACTTAACGCCTTTTTCTTCTGCTTTCTTAATGAAAGAAAGAGCTAAATCCATTTTGTCAGCTTCTAAAAGTGACTTACCAATCTCGTGACCTTGAGCTTTAATGAATGTGTAAGCTAAGCCACCACCGATGATTAGGTTGTCTACTTTATCTAAAAGATTGTCAATTACACCAATCTTGTCTTTTACTTTTGCTCCACCGATGATTGCAGTGAATGGTCTTTCAGGATTAGAAAGAGCTTTCCCAAGAACATCAAGTTCTTTTTCCATTAATAGACCCGATACAGCTGGTAGGTGGTGAGCGATCCCTTCTGTTGAAGCATGAGCACGGTGTGCAGCTCCGAATGCATCATTCACGTATACGTCAGCTAACTCAGCAAATGCTTTTGCTAATTCTGGATCATTCTTTTCTTCCCCAGCATAGAAACGAACGTTTTCTAATAAAAGAACATCGCCTTCAGCCATTTCAGAAACTAAAGATTTTACGCTATCTCCATAAGCTTCGTCCGCCTTCTTCACATCTTTACCAAGAAGCTCAGATAAACGACCAGCCACTGGAGTTAAACGCATTTCTTCTACTACTGCACCCTTTGGACGACCAAGGTGGCTAGCAAGGATAACTTTTGCGCCTTGCTCAGTTAGGTATTGGATTGTTGGAAGAGCTGCACGAATACGAGTTTCGTCAGTAATCTGTCCATCCTTCATAGGTACGTTGAAATCCACACGGCAAAATACTCTTTTACCTTTTAAATCAATGTCTTTTACGCTTTTCTTGTTCATCGGAAAATCCTCCTATTTAGCATAAGCTTTGAACATTAGAAAAGGAGGGGGATTTGTTCCCCTCTCCCCTTTTTACACCTATTTTGCTTCAAAATGGAAAGAGTTAAACCCAAAAACCATTTATTGTCGCAATTGAAGATTTTATCCCTTTAGATTAAAGGCCTTTAGAAGCGATGTAATCAACAAGGTCAACTACGCGGTTAGAGTAACCAGACTCGTTGTCATACCAAGAGATAACTTTCGCCATGTTGCCTTCCATAACCATAGTAGAAAGAGCATCGATTGTAGAAGAAGCTGGGTTTCCGTTGTAGTCACCAGAAACAAGTGGCTCTTCAGAGTATGCAAGAATTCCTTTTAATTCACCTTCAGCAGCTGCTTTAAGTGCTTCGTTGATTTGGTCAACAGTTACTTCTTTTTCAAGCTCAACAACTAAGTCAACTAAAGAAACGTTTGGAGTTGGAACACGCATAGCTCCACCGTTTAACTTACCTTTAAGTTCAGGAAGAACTAAAGATACAGCTTTAGCAGCACCAGTAGTTGTAGGGATGATGTTTTCAGCAGCTGCACGAGCACGACGTAAATCTTTGTGTGGTAAGTCTAAGATTTGTTGGTCGTTAGTATAAGAGTGAACTGTTGTCATCATACCGCGACGAACACCGAAGTTGTCGTTAAGAACTTTAGCAAATGGAGCTAAACAGTTTGTAGTACAAGATGCGTTAGAGATAACGTGGTGGTTAGCTGCATCGTACTTGTCATGGTTAACACCCATTACGATTGTGATATCTTCTTCAGTTGCAGGAGCAGAGATGATTACTTTCTTAGCGCCAGCTTCTAAGTGCTTAGCAGCGTCAGAACGCTTAGTGAAACGACCAGTAGATTCAACTACTACTTCAACTCCAAGGTCTCCCCATCCAAGTTGAGCTGGGTCGCGCTCAGCGATAACTTTTACTTTCTTTCCACCTACTACTAGGTACTCGCCATCAACAGTTACGTCTTGATCAAGCTTACCGTGAACTGAGTCATATTTTAAAAGGTGAGCAAGTGTGTTTGCATCTGTTAAGTCGTTTACTGCTACAACCTCTACGTTAGGGTTCTTAAGTGCTGCGCGGAATACCACGCGTCCAATTCTACCAAATCCGTTAATACCAACTTTTACTGCCATGATTTGTTTTCCTCCTTTAATTGAATAAGGATTATTTTTTATTTAAGGGGGTTAACCCTGTAATAACTGTTTTGCGGCTCCTTCATCCGTTATTAATACGGTGTTCTTTGGAGCTTGCTTCATATAAGAGCGAATTGCTTTTTCCTTTGAAGCTCCTCCAGCAACGGCGAGCACATGCTCTGTCTTTGCTAAATCATCAAGTTGAAGTCCAACTGTTCTTACTTTGTGGACTACCTCTCCAGCTTCGTTAAAGTAATACCCGAATGCTTCACCAACCGCTTGCCTTTCTTCGATTTTACGTAAGTCCTCCACGCTTGTGCGCCGGCGTTGAGCCATTGTCATAGCGTCTCCTACTCCGTGTAAAACCATGCTTGCAGATTTGATTAAACCAAGAACTTCTTTAATATGAGGTTCCTTCAACATCATGTGGTACGTTTCACTGCTTACTTGATCAGGGACATAGAGCACCTTGTGGCTTGATTTAGTTCTTTCAGCCATTTTGGCACAAATGGTGTTGGCTTGATTTTGAACATCTTCCCCAATTCCCCCGCGTCCCGGTACGAAAAGAAGATCTTTGCCGAGGTCTGGAGTTAGCATTTCTGCAACAGTTGCCATTGTTGTACCACCAGTAACTGCGATGATATTCTTTCCCTGTAACGAATTTTTCATACGAAGAGCACAAGCTCTTCCTAATTCGCTTTTAACCCAAGGTGATTCATCACTGTTACCCGTTACAATGATAACTTTTTGAATACCAAGTTTCCGTCGGAGTCTTTCTTCCATTGTGTCGATACCTGATATCTCACGCATGACAGATTCTAATCCCTCTAGTAATTCCCTTCCATCTTCAGTTAGACTCATTCCTACACTTGATATAGTAATTAAATCCTGTTCTTTTAAGAAGGAAACTTCACTTCTGAGGACCCGTTCTGTTACACCGAGACTGACAGATAAGCTTCGACGACCTACTGGCTCCATGGAACCTATGTACTGTAAAATGTGAAACCGTTCCTGCATAACAGAGAGCAAATCAGGTAATAATCTTTTTTGGATATCAATGATCGACTGCATATTGATGTCTCCTTCATCCTATATGGACATTATATGTCCCTCGTAGACATAATGTGTCCCGCTGAAGGTAAAAAAAATCACCCCTGCTACAAAACTTATTCTAACAGGTGCGATTTCCCTTTTCAACTCATATACGGTGTATTTTTTTTGTAAGCGCTTCGTTTATGAACATTTTGTCTAACTGTCCATATTGAAGCTCCTCTCCGTCCAAAACAACGACAGGGATCATTAATCCATACTGCTCTGTCCATTCATCCTTCGTATCAATATCCTTCTCGATGATTTCAAACTCCCAACTTTCTTGGAGTTCGGTTAGGATCGCTTTTCCCTTTTCGCATAAAGGACATCTTTTTCTAGTATAAAACTCAATAATCATTAGACAATCTCCTTTAAAATCTCTTTCGCTTAGATGAAGATGGAATTCCGAGCTGGTCCCGGTATTTGGCTACCGTCCTTCTTGATATCACAAATCCATCGTTTTCTTTTAATATATCTAAAATTTCCTGATCGGAATAAGGCTTTGCTTTATATTCCCCATCAACCAATTTCTTAATGGCATCCTTCACCTGGTTTGACGAAGTGGACTCTGAGTTGGTCGTGGAAACCATGTTAGTAAAAAACGATTTTAGCTCAAACGTTCCAAACGGAGTTTGCATATACTTTTCACGGACCGCCCGGCTAACGGTCGACTCATGAACCTCTATTTCCTCTGCAATCTCTCTCATCGTCATCGGCTTTAAGTGCAAGGGCCCTTTTTCGAAAAAGTCCTGCTGTCTTTGTACGATTGCAAGCGACACCTTTGTAATTGTTTCCTTTCGTTGCTCTAAGCTTCTGACAATCCACGAGTAGTCCTGTTGCTTTTCCTGCAAGTATTTGTTGAGACTTGCATCTTTTACGGATGAAAATTGCTGATAATACTCCTGCTGGAACGTAAGCTTAGGGAGCACGTCATCGAACACACTGATCTCAAAATGTTTCCCGTCCCATTTGACCGATACATCTGGTATCACATAGGACGATGCTTCTTCATGAAAGTCAGCTCCTGGGCGCGGGTTTAATGTTTGAATCAAGTCAAAAGCCGCTTGAATATCAGAAAGACTTACGTATAGTTGTTTAGATAATGTTTTCCATTTCTTTTCTGCAAACTCCTCAAAATGATCACTGACCAATTTTTCCGCTAAAGGATTTCGGTTCGGCATACGGATTAGCTGTAAGTATAAACACTCCCCTAATGACCTCGCACCTACTCCTGCTGGTTCAAGGTCTTGGATGATAGCAACTACTGAGTCTACTTTCTCGTGTGAAACGCCTAATGCAGCAGCAAGAGATTCATCGCTCACCACGATGTAACCGTTTCCATCGATATATTCTAAAAAAGCCTTAAGTAGCTTCACATCCGGGTGGTTCACCACTTGAGCGTATAGATGGTCATATAAGGTAGTGGTAGTTTTACCAATTTGCTCAATCCAGTTTTGCTGATCTTTATCTATCACTCTCGTTTTTTTCGGACGGTCTTTGCGGGGATCCATCGTTTTAACATGGGAGGTTTCAATCTGGATAAGGGGATTTTCCAATGCTTTGCTTTCTAAAAAAGCCGTAAGCTCCTGGGAAGAATACTGAAGTAGTGTAATCGCCTGAGAAAGCTCTTGCGTCATCTTTAATTTTAACGTCTGCTGTTGCCACAAACCTGCTTTTAAATTCATCTTCTCACCCCCACTATCTATTTTACATGAAGATAAGAAGGAATTGAATGGTTAGTAAATAAAAAAACACCTGTCTATAGTGACAAGTGTTTCTCTATATAAATGACGCCCTCGGCAGGAATCGAACCCACATCTCAAGAACCGGAATCTTACGTGCTATCCGTTGCACCACGAGGGCAGAAAAGTGCTTATATGCAAAATAAGCGCTCTTACATCATACTAGATGATTCGTAATGCTGTCAACGACTAGTCGTCCCCTGTTTCCGCTCTACTTCATATACTTCTCTATAAATTTCTCTTCCTCTTTCATACTTAACAGGCCAGTCGCTTTTCCAACATTTCCGTCCTGTAATTCCCATATCGCGTTATGGTCACTGACTGCTTGTGAAAAATCCCCTTCAAGCCATCTTTCAAGAATCTTGATGTACGTGTTAGAATACTTATATTCATTTTGATTAGCGACCACCACATCGTAAAGGCGCTTGACCCGCTCTTCCGTAATAAGAATGGCTCCCCATTTCTTTTCTGCTTCCACCTTTTGATGTGACATATGGTGAATGGCAGATTGCACTTCGAATTCTTTTAAGTCACTTGGAAATACTTGCTCCACGTTTTCGTCAATTTGGATTTCAAGTCCTCCTTCTTCAACGGATGCCTCCGCTTCCTCTGCCTGCTTGAGCACCCTGTCCGTTCCTCCGCTTGATGGAGTGGCATTTGTCCAATACGAAAACACACCAAAACCAGCCATGATTACGAGGCCTGCACTAATTGCTACGATTTGTATTTTGTTGAGTTTGAAGGTCTTTTTCGTTTCCACGTTTCCCACTCCTCTGCTAACTTTTTCTGCATTTGTGATGTTGAATTGATGGATTTCGTGGGGATGAGGGTGTTTTTGATGTCTTTTTAGCGAATAAGAGGGTTTTTCTTGCAGATTCATAGAGTTTGTTTGGTGATTCTATGAATTTATTTGCGATTCTGGAATTTTACTTGCGGTTCTCATATTTTATTTGCGATTCTGAAATTTTACTTGCGATTCTCAGATTTTATTTGCGATTCTGAAATTTTACTTGCGATTCTCAGATTTTATTTGCGATTCTGAAATTTTACTTGCGATTCTCAGATTTTATTTGCGATTCTGAAATTTTACTTGCGATTCTCAGATTTTATTTGCGATTCTGAAATTTTACTTGCGATTCTCAGATTTTATTTGCGATTCTGAAATTTTACTTGCGATTCTCAGATTTTATTTGCGATTCTGGAATTTTTCTTGCGATCCTCAGACTTTATTTGCGATTCTGAGAATTTACTTGCGATTTTCAGATTTTATTTGTGATTCACAAAAGTTACTTGCGATTCCCAGACAATATTTGCGATTACCAACCCTCATTCGCATTCAGCCGATCCCACGACCCTCAAACCCATCCAGCACTAACCAATTCCCCCATTATCATTACCCTACATTTTACAACAGTTCCCATTTCCAGTATAGCGGAAAAGCTCAACTTCTTGTTTAAAAAACTGCCCAGTGGGTATGATGGAAAGTGGGTTTAAAAGTACATAGCAATTTGTGTCGAACAATTCTACAGCTATTTGTTTGACCTTTATTGACCATGAGTGTATCATAAAAATACATACAGTTACACTTTAAACATACTTAACCAATTGTATGTTTGACTCTCATTTAAAGGAGGAAAAAGAAATGAATTTAATCCCTACAGTTATTGAGCAAACGAACCGTGGAGAGCGTGCATACGATATTTACTCACGCCTATTAAAAGACCGCATTATCATGCTTGGAAGTGGAATTGACGATAATGTGGCTAATTCAATCGTCGCTCAGTTATTATTTTTAGAAGCGGAAAATCCTGAAAAAGACATATCCATCTACATTAACTCACCAGGCGGCAGCATTACGGCTGGTATGGCAATCTACGACACAATGCAGTTCATTAAGCCTGACGTTCAAACGATTTGTATCGGTATGGCGGCATCTATGGGTGCATTCCTTCTTGCTGCTGGTACAAAAGGAAAGCGTTATGCCCTTCCAAATGCAGAAGTAATGATTCACCAACCGCTTGGTGGAGCACAAGGTCAAGCAACAGAAATCGAAATCGCTGCGAAGCGCATTCTTTTCCTTCGTGAAAAGTTAAACGGCATTCTTGCTGAGCGTACTGGTCAATCAATGGAAGTCATTTCTAAAGACACAGACCGCGACAACTTCATGACAGCGGACCGTGCAAAGGAATATGGCCTAGTTGACCATATCATTTCACGCAACACGCTTGAAACGAAGAAGGAAGAAAAATAATATTTCAACAGTAAAAAACTCGCTCTCATATACTGGAGCGAGTTTTCTTTATTATGCTTCTTTTTGAACGTATTTTTCTAATGCTTCAAGAGCTGCTTCTTCATCAGTTCCGTTAACGATCAAGTTCACAGATGAACCTGAGCTAACAGCTAAGCTCATAAGACCCATGATGCTCTTTGCATTTACCTTTTTGCCGTCTTTCTCTAAAAATACTTCTGACGAAAAACGATTTGCTTCTTGTACAAACAACGCTGCAGGTCGTGCCTGTAAACCAGTCTTCAACTTTACTACCACTTGTTTTTCCACCATACTTGCTTTCCTCCCCTATCCTTATCTTTTATCTATATAATTACATGGTTTTACTCACGTTTTCCCCGACTCGGAGCTTTTCGGCAATTTCGTCAATTTTACGAAGACGGTGATTGATACCTGATTTACTAATAGTCCCTCCAGATACCATTTCCCCTAGCTCCTTTAACGTTACATCTTGGTATGCAATACGAAGCTCTGCAATTTCTCTGAGCTTTTCAGGTAAAATATGAAGACCTACGGTATCTTGTATAAACCGAATATTTTCAACCTGTCGTAAAGACGCACCAATCGTCTTGTTTAAGTTCGCCGTTTCACAATTGACTAACCGGTTCACCGAGTTACGCATGTCACGTACGATCCGAATGTCCTCAAACCTTAGCAGCGCATTATGAGCACCAATAATATTTAGGAATTCGGTGATTTTTTCAGCTTCCTTTAAATACGTGATGAAGCCCTTTTTTCTTTCCAGCGTTTTGCTGTTTAAACCAAATGTATTCATCAATTCACATAAAGAGTCGTTATGCTCTTTATAAAGAGAAAAAATTTCGAGGTGATAAGAGGAAGTTTCCGGATTGTTCACCGAACCTCCTGCTAAAAATGCTCCACGTAAATAGGAGCGCTTACAGCATTTCTTTTTAATAAGTACCTCAGCGATATTGTGGGCAAATACAAATCCTTCTTCTAGGATAAATAAATTCTCTAAGATGATCTTTGCATCCTGTGATAGCCTTACAATATACACATTGTTCTTTTTCAATCTCATTTTCTTTCGAACGAGAAGTTCTACTTGAACGTCGTAATATCGTTTTACCAACGTATAAATTCTTCGTGCAATCGCAGCATTTTCCGTTTGGATATCGACCACTAGTTTTCGATTAGAGAAGGACAATGAGCCATTCATTCGAATCAAAGCGGACAGCTCCGCTTTCCCGCAGCATTCTTTTCCTTCAATATTCGTTAACTCTTTTTTCGTTTCCGAAGCGAATGACACATCTTCACCTCCTACACAAACGGTTGCTTAAGTTCTTCTACGCTTTAGACCGCTTGCGGGTTTCATTTATTAATAGAGAATATAAAATATTTGCTACTTCCCTTGTGTCATGGCGGATTACTCCATTTTCAAGGCTCATGATTTCTCCCTCTACCACTTCGAGTCCTAAATCATATAGAGTAGTTAAATCAAAGTGTACAGGTTTTGCTAACTCTTCGCTATAGCGAGTAAGAACCTCTTCTGGGATATGTTCCCTATTTACTAAAATGGTGTTCATAAAATCACTCTTCATATGATCGTAAATCGCTTTCACATGATCGCTTGCGGAATAATCAAGCGTCTCACCTGCTTGAGTCATTAAGTTACAAATATACACCTTCTTCGCCTTTGCACGGCACACTTCCTCGCCAAGCTTTGGTACAAGAAGATTAGGTAAGATACTAGTATATAAGCTTCCCGGTCCAATTACGATTAAGTCCGCTTTTCGAATGGCTTGAAGAGTCTCTGGCAGCGGAGTCGCATCACCAGGTGTTAAAAACACTCGCTTGATCCGTTTTCCGGAGTAAGGAATTTTCGATTCGCCTGAAACGATCGTACCGTCCTCCATTTCTGCATGCAACACCACACTTTGCGTGGCAGCTGGAAGCACCTTCCCTCGCACATTTAATACCTTGCTCATCTCTTGGATGGCATGAGTAAAATTCCCTGTGATGGATGTCATCGCTGCCAAAATTAAATTACCAAGTGAATGACCAGATAATTCGTTGGCAGTTGCAAAACGGTGCTGAAACATTTCCTCAATTAACGGTTCTACATCAGATAATGCCGCTAGCACATTGCGAACATCTCCCGGAGGAGGAATGTCCATTTCATCTCGAAGGCGTCCTGAGCTACCGCCATCGTCAGCAACCGTAACGATGGCCGTAATATCAACGGGAAACTTCTTTAATCCGCGAAGCAACACCGGTAGCCCTGTTCCTCCTCCAATAATCACAATTCGAGGCTGTCGAATCTTCGTCATTTAGTTTGTTCCTTTCTCCTTTCGATGTCACGATGAGTGATTCGAGTTTCATAGTCTTTTTTGAAGTGGTGTGCAATGTATTCAGTCAATGCCACCGATCGATGCTGCCCACCTGTACATCCAATGGCCACCACGAGTTGCGCTTTCCCCTCTCGTTTGTAATGAGGAAGCATAAAGGCTAACAGCTCCGTTACTTTTTCTAAGAACTTCGTCGTCTCATTCCACTTCAGTACATACTTTGAAACATCCTCATCAAGACCCGTTTTTGGTCTCATCGACTCAATATAGTGCGGGTTCGGTAAAAATCGAACATCGAAAACTAAGTCTGCGTCAATCGGAATTCCGTACTTAAATCCAAAGCTCATCACATTGACCGTAAAGATCGTTTGCTTATTCGCTGAAAACTCTGTTAAAATTTTCTCGCGTAATTCTTTCGGCTTCATTTCCGAGCTATTGTAAATTAGCTGTGCTCTTCCCTTTAATTCCTCAAGCAGCTCTCGCTCCAGCTGAATACCTTCTAATGGAAGTCCGGACGGAGCAAGCGGATGAGTACGTCGAGTTTCCTTGTAGCGACGAACAAGCGTGGAATCGTCCGCATCTAAGAATAGAATTTGCGGAGTCACCCATGATGTTTCTGCAAGATCATCGAGCGCCTTGAATAAGTGGTCGAAAAACTCTCTCCCCCTTAAATCCATTACAAGCGCTACCTTATTCATCTTATTTCCGGACTCTTTCATAAGTTCAAGAAATTTTGGCAATAAGGTTGGTGGCAGGTTATCCACACAGAAAAAACCTAGATCTTCAAAGCTTTGAATGGCGACTGTTTTCCCTGCACCAGACATCCCCGTTATAATCACCATTTGTGTATCTTGTGTCGCTCCAGTACTCATAAAAATTCCTCCTTAGCTAGGATCAAGACGATATTGAATTAACTGAAAATCGGTTGTATATGTAAAAGTGCCATAGATGATTCCTTGACCGTGGATCATGTAGTCCAATATATGATAATCCCCTTCTGCCATCGGTAAATCTTTAATCTGATGAAAGTCATGCCAAGCAAGCTTTCCTTCCTCTGACTCATCCAGATTGATTCCATCGGCTTCTGTTCCAAAGAAGGTGAACATCATCCACTCAGAAACGACTTGGTCTCCATCTTTCATGATAAATGTAAAAATGCCCTTAATATTTGGGTTTCTCAAGTAAATACCTGTCTCTTCACGGTACTCTCGAATACAGCAGTCTCTCACTGATTCACCAGGCTCCATCTTTCCACCGGGTGCCACCCACCAGCCACGTCTAGGCTTTTGGAGCAGCAAGACTTTATTATCCTTTACCAATACACAATTTGTCACTCGTTGCACGCTTCAATCACCTCAGGGACTAGAATTAACGACTTTTATTCTTACTATTATACTATTTTTACAATGGGCTCACAATGAATAGGAAATGGACAAATATAAAAAAAGAGCACAGGACATGTTCCTGTGCCAAAGATATATATCTTAAAAGGGGGTCAATTTCAATTCTTATTCTACACGAACAATGTTTCACTACTGTTACAGTATAATTAATTGGAGATTACGTTTTGTTAAGAATGGTTGAAGTGATGCACCAATTTGATTCATAGATGTTTCTCGATGAACTTCATTTCTTCCTATATCCTCGTCCCTTTTGATCTTCATAGGCTCAATGAACTTCATTTCACCCTAAATCTTCATCACTTTCGATCTTCATAGGCTCGATGAACTTCATTTCCCTAGATCCTTTATTCCCAAAAAAGCAAAAAAACTAACCCCAAAAGGCTAGCTTTTTCCTATGTTATGCTTTTTGCTTTAATGATTCCATTAATTCTTCTACATAGTGTTGCGCAGCTTGAGCGGCGATACTTCCGTCACCTGTTGCAGTAACAATTTGACGAAGTGTTTTTTCACGAATATCTCCAGCTGCGAAAATACCAGGAACTTTTGTTTCCATGCGGTCATTTGTTTCAATGTATCCATCACTGTTAGTAATACCAAGGTTCGCAAACGGTTTTGATAGAGGAACCATTCCGATGTAGATGAATACGCCATCTGCTTGGAATTCCTGCTCTGCACCATCTTGTGTTGACACAAGAGTAACACTTCCTACCTTGCCGTCCTTGTCATTGATTTGCTTCACTGTGTGATTCCAGATGAAATCAATTTTTTCATTGTCAAACGCACGTTGCTGAAGAATTTTTTGGGCACGAAGCTCGTCACGACGGTGAACAATCGTTACTTTAGAAGCGAAGCGTGTTAAATATACTCCTTCTTCAACAGCAGAGTCTCCTCCACCAACAACGACAAGCTCTTTTCCTTTGAAAAATGCGCCATCACAAACCGCACAGTAAGAAACCCCACGGCCACCAAGCTCTTTTTCACCAGGAACGCCAATTTTCTTATATTCAGCACCAGTTGTAATAATCACTGCACGAGCTTTGTACTGCTTCGAACCAGCAACAACCGTTTTATACTCTTCACCATCAATTACTTCTTTTATATCGCCATACGCGTACTCAGCACCAAACTTTTTCGCGTGATCAAACATTTTTGTAGAAAGCTCAGGTCCTAAAATATGGTCAAAACCTGGATAGTTTTCAACCTCTTCTGTGTTCGCCATTTGTCCACCTGGCACACCGCGCTCGATCATTAATGTAGAAAGATTCGCACGTGATGTATACACAGCAGCCGTCATCCCAGCAGGACCAGCACCAGCAATAATGACATCATAAATTTTTTCTTCAGACACGTTTATTCACTCCTTTTAAAAAAAGAAACAATACTTGTATTAGTATTTCCTTGTTACCCTTATCCTATAAAACAAAGTGAGTGGAGTCCAAATATATGCTCACTAAATGAGCCCTTTTACAATTTTGACATATTTTTGGAGGGTGGAGCTGGATAGACTGTACAGCTTTGCTACCTGTTGCTGTGACGTTCGCTCCCCACGTTGCTTTCTCCACATATATTCGGTCGCAGCTGCCAAAGCCTTCGAGTTGTTTGCTTGCACATTTTCTTTCATAAGACCTGGCAAAATGGTAAACCATAATAAAAACAAGCTCGACTGTGTCGTTCCAATCGGTTGATGCTGTTTATAAAGCTCCATTGCTGTCTCGTGACCGGAACGCATGATAGGTTTTTCACATGTTTCCATGCTTAAAAGATCGACATATTCCTTTTCTATTGAGTACTTCGGCTTCATAGAAGTTAAAAGTTTCTCTTTTTCTCCCGATAAAGAGGCAAGGAATAACCCGAATAAACGCTCTTCAATAAAGCTGCTTTCTAGCTTTTGATGAATGGCTTTTGGAATATGCTCAAAGCCAGCCGCTTCTGGCTTATTCTTTTCCCATGGCTCATGTCCTTCTTTTTCAGGGCTGAATTCAAGAACTCTTTTCCATGCTTGCTCAGCCATGGATTGACGATTCGTATGATACGCAGAGTAGGATAGCCAGTAATAAAAAGGGCCGTCCCCTTCAAAGCCTACTCGTTGCAGCTTTCTTAGCCAACCGTAAGCCAGCTCATACTCTCCAACAAGCGCAAAGCTTGCACCAAGTTTAAATTGATGTTCGTGCAGCATCGGCTTAATCTTTTTCAACACTTCCTTAAGGCTGTTCACTTCCTCTTTATCCTTCAGATAAAAAGCAAACACAAGCTTGTTGCACAGCGCATGCAGGTTGCCTGGGTTTTTCGTGAGTACATCTTCAAGAATGTCGTCAGCCTTATTGGTTTCACCTAAATAAAAATAAGCAAGGGCAAGATTGTTGTAGGCTGACCAATATTCAGGAAATTCCTCGATCACCTCTTCTAATAGGTCAACGGCTCTTGGAAAATGTCCCGATTCTAATAAACGGCGCGCCTCATCCTGCTTTACTATAAGATCGTCCTCTTCGTACAGGTCCTCTTCAAGCTCCTCCGCTTCAAGAGTTAGTAAGTCGATTAATTCTTCCGTATCCTCGACAAACTCTCCGTCTTGGTCCAGCTTTAAATACAGCGACGCGTGTGTGTATGCATCTTTAAAAAGACCGAGATGTGCGTAGTTGTTAGCCAAGAAATAATGGCACTCCAGCATATGCTCATCCAGCTCTTCTAAAATTTCGTGCAAATAGCGATTGGACTGCTGATAGTCACCAAGCTCCGTACAAACAATCGCCAGCTGACAATAAATCATCGGCTCGCCCGGCTCTAGCTGAATCGCACGCTCCAAATATTTTTTTGATTTATAAAAATCCCTCCGTTGATACGCCTTTAAGCCTTTCGCAAAGTAGTATTCACCAGTTGGATGAAAAGACAACAATTTACCTTTAGGTTGATATGCTTTAGAGTCTTTGCTCATGAAATCCTCCATTTAACGTGTTTACAAGCACTTCTTAGATGTAATGAAGTAATATATAAAAAAATATGTTTAACCTAATTATTATATCATAAGTCCTATGTGGCTGAAACCATGAATGTGAAAGGCTATCAAGGAAGCTTTGTCCAAAAACAAATAACCAGCCCCTCGGCTGGTTATTTCGCTGATGATTTTTCATGTCGTTTATTTAATACAGATAATACGTCTCGAGCTGGCAAGCCTTGCTCTACCAACAGTACGTATAAGTGGTACAGCAAATCGGCTGCTTCCCACTTTAGCTCCTCGGCATCACGGTTCTTCGCAGCGATGATCACTTCAGATGCTTCTTCGCCGACCTTTTTCAAAATCTTATCAACGCCTTTTTCAAACAGGTACGTCGTGTATGCACCCTCTGGACGTTCCTTTTCACGGTTGCGTATCAACTGCTCAAGCTCAAACAATATTTGATAGTCTGCTAGGCTTTCCGCACCAGACGCTGCTTCCTCACCTGTGAACACACTCTCTGTAAAACAACTTGTTGTTCCGTTGTGGCACGCAGGACCAGCTGGTTCTACCAATACAACCACTGCATCTTGGTCACAATCGAACTTCATATCAACGATTTTCTGTGTATTCCCGCTTGTTGCTCCTTTATGCCAAAGCTCCTGACGTGAACGACTGTAAAACCATGTTTCACACGTTTCAATGGATTTATCTAAAGATTCCTTGTTCATATACGCAAGTGTTAATACTTCCTTCGTCACTGCATCCTGAACGATTGCCGGCAGCAAGCCGTTTTCATCAAATTTTACATTCATCGTACATTCACCCCTTTTTCTTTTAAAAATGATTTCACTTCTTCAACTGATGTTTCCTTGTAGTGGAAAATTGATGCCGCTAATGCTGCATCTGCCTTTGCTTCTAAAAAGGCTTCCGCAAAATGCTCAGAGTTTCCTGCTCCACCAGAAGCAATGACCGGCACCGATACCGCCTCGCTCACAGCACGAGTTAGTGCCACATCAAAGCCTTTTTTCTCTCCATCACTATCCATGCTTGTTAACAGAATTTCTCCTGCCCCGCGGCGAACCGCCTCTTTTGCCCATTGTATAACTTCATATTCGGTAGTTTTTCTACCACCATGGGTGAAAACACGCCACGAACCAAGCTCTTCATCGTATTTTGCGTCAATAGCAACGACAATACATTGTGTTCCAAAGAAGTTCGCTCCTTCAGTGATAAGCTCAGGATTTAGCACAGCTGCTGTATTCAATGACACTTTATCTGCACCCGCACGTAAAATACGCTTCATATCTTCAAGGGAATTGATCCCTCCACCTACAGTAAACGGAATCGCTAGCTCGGAAGCAACAGATTTTACCACATCCACCATCGTGCCGCGGCCTTCATGCGAAGCAGAAATATCTAAAAAGACTAACTCATCTGCTCCCTGCTCATCATAAAAACGAGCCAGTTCCACAGGGTCTCCTGCATCGCGCAGCTGTACGAACTGAATTCCTTTTACCACACGACCGTCCTTCACATCCAGGCAAGGAATAATACGCTTTGTTAGCATGTTACTTCACCTCTTTCAATGCTTCAGGAACAGAGAATCGTCCTTCATAAATTGCTTTTCCGACAATTGCACCGCTCACGCCTTTTCCTACAAGCTCCTTCAATGCCCGTAAATCTGCCAACTCACTTACTCCACCAGAGGCGATGACGCTTTTACCAGTTTCAACCCCAAGTTTCTCCACAGCTAATAAGTTCGGGCCAGAAAGCATCCCATCTGTTGCGATATCTGTAAAAATAAACGTCTCTGCACCCGCTTCAGCAAGTCGCTTTCCAAGCTCAACCGCTGTGACAGAAGAGGTATCCAGCCAGCCGTGCGTTGCCACATAGCCATCCTTCGCATCGAGTCCAATCGCAATCTTTGCTCCGTACTTTTGAATCATTTCAATAGCGAACTCTGGGTTCGACACTGCCACACTCCCGATAATGACACGTGACACGCCATTATTTAAGTAATGAAGAATATCTTCCTCGGTACGAATACCTCCACCAATTTGCACTTTCGCATCAAGCTTTTGGGCAGCCTCGATGACAAAGCGGTCGTTCACACGCTTTCCATCTTTTGCTCCGTCAAGGTCGACCATATGTATCCACTCGGCTCCTGCGTCGGCAAAGCTTTTCGCCATATCAAATGGTGAATCCCCATACACTGTTTCTTGATTATAATCTCCTTGTAGAAGGCGAACGCATTTGCCTCCGCGCATATCAATCGCTGGATAAATAGTAAAGCTCATCGTGCCACCCTTTCTTTCGTTAGCTCAGTAAAATTGCGCAATAGCTCCATGCCTAGCTTGCTGCTTTTTTCCGGGTGAAATTGCATTCCAAATACATTTCCACGGCCTACTACAGCAGGTACTTCAACGTCATAATCGCAGCTAGCAATTACGACCTCATGATCCGGCGTATTCACGTAGTACGAGTGAACAAAATACACAAAGTCCTCATGGATATTTTCTAAAATCGGCGACGAACGGAAGAAGTGAATGTTGTTCCAGCCCATATGCGGGACTTTGTACGCCTCTCCCTCAGGAGTTACTCCTGGAAAACGAATCACGTTTCCTGGTAGAAACGCCAACCCCTTCGTTAGGCCGTTCTCTTCGCTTTCTTCAAATAACAGCTGCATCCCAAGGCAGATACCTAGCAATGGCTTTCCTGTTTTCACGTATTCCTTTATCATCGCAGTCAGGTCTGATTCGTTCAGCTTTTCCATGGCATCCTTAAACGATCCAACCCCTGGTAAGATTAAGCTATCAGCTTGTAGCAGTTCGCTAGCATCCTCTGAAATGAAATAAGGGGCTTCGAGCCGTTCGAGGGCTTTCGAAACACTGAACAAATTCCCCATCCCGTAATCAATAATTCCGATCATTTACAACATTCCTTTCGTTGATGGAACGCCCTTTATTCTTGGGTCAATTGTTGTTGCTTCATCCAATGCTCTAGCTAATGCTTTAAAAATGGCCTCAATGATATGGTGTGTATTTTGACCATAGTGAACGATCACATGGAGGTTCATTCGTGCTTCAAGGGCAAGCTTCCAAAGAAATTCGTGAACTAACTCTGTGTCAAAGGTTCCAACCTTTTGACTTGGGAAGTGCGCGCGCATTTCTAGGTGCGGACGGTTGCTTAAGTCAACGACTACTTGTGCAAGTGTCTCATCCATTGGTACAAAGGCATTACCGTAGCGCTTGATTCCTTTTTTATCGCCTAATGCTTCACGAAGGGCATGTCCTAAGCAGATGCCGATGTCTTCTGTTGTGTGGTGATCGTCCACCTCTGTGTCACCCTTGGCGTTGATGGTTAAGTCAAATTGACCGTGCTTTGTAAATAAGTCAAGCATATGCGTCATGAAAGGAACGCCAGTCTCTAGTTCTGATTTTCCTTCACCATCAATCGTTAAAGCAAGTTCAATATTTGTTTCACCTGTTTTTCTTGTAATGCTTGCTGACCTTGTCATCCCGAATCCTCCTGTTCATATCCAAGTGTTTACCAAGGTGTCGTTTCACCCTTCGTAAGCTGGTGTTGCTTTGCAACTAAGGCTTTCTACGGGCGGAAACGACCCCTTTATCTCTACTATTTAAATCGCGATTCTACCGCTCTAGCATGGGCTTCTAGGCCTTCGAGTCTTGCGAATGCGGCGATTTTCTCGACGTTTTGTTGTAATGCTTTTTCACTGTATGAGATAATGCTTGATTTCTTTTGGAAATCGTCTACGTTTAATGGGCTTGAGAAGCGGGCGGTTCCGTTTGTTGGAAGCACGTGGTTTGGACCTGCGAAATAGTCTCCGACTGGTTCGGAACTGAATCGACCGATAAAAATCGCACCTGCATGCTTGATTTGACCTAGTAACTCCATCGGGTTAGCCGTCATCACTTCTAAATGCTCTGGCGCCAATGTGTTAATGGTAGCAATCGCTTCTTCTAATGTGTCCGCTACATAAATCGCTCCGTAATCAGCGATTGATTGTTCGGCAATCTCCTTACGAGGAAGTGTTTCTAGCTGACGAACAACCTCCTCAGAAACCTGTTCAGCTAACTTTTGCGAGGTTGTAACAAGCACACAACACGCTCTCTCATCATGCTCCGCCTGAGATAGTAGGTCTGCAGCCACTTCGCTTGCTCGAGCCGTGTCATCTGCTAAAACAGCAATTTCACTCGGACCTGCAATCATATCAATATCCACGTCACCGAAAACTTCACGCTTGGCAAGGGCCACATAGATGTTTCCCGGTCCGACGATTTTATCAACCGGCTTAATCGCTTCTGTTCCATAAGCAAGAGCAGCCACTGCTTGCGCTCCCCCTACCTTAAAAATCTCCTTCACACCAGCTTCTTGAGCCGCAACAACGACGGCTGCAGGTAACTTTCCATTGGCACCTGGAGGAGACACCATAACGATGCGCTCAACCCCAGCCACTTTTGCTGGCATCACATTCATAAGGACAGACGATGGATATGCCGCTGTTCCACCTGGCACGTACACGCCAACTGAATCAAGCGGTGTTACCTTTTGACCAAGAATTGTGCCGTTTGCTTCTGTTGTCAGCCATGAATTACGAACCTGCTTTTCGTGAAACGAGCGAATATTCTCAGCTGCTTCCTTAATAATCGCCACATATTCCGCACCTGTTTCTTCGTATGCTTCACGGATTTCTTCTTCAGAAACGAGCATCGATGTTAACGTGGCACGATCAAATTTTTCTGTATAGGCAAATAGAGCCGTATCTCCATTTTTTCGTACTTCTTCAATAATCGCCTTTACCGTTTGGCGTTGCTCCTCGGTTCCCGCATCCACCGAACGCTTAATCGAAACCGCCTCACTCACCTTTTGAATGTTCATCCTGTTCAGCTCCTTACACCGTGAATCACGTCTGTTAACTTATCAACGATCTCACTAATTCGCTCATCCTTTGTTCGGTAGCTGACCGGATTCACGATCAGACGAGAGGTAATATCGGCAATACGCTCGTATTCTACTAGTCCATTTTCGACCAATGTTTTTCCTGTAGACACGATATCTACGATGCGATCAGATAATCCGATAATCGGTGCAAGTTCGATCGAACCATTTAGCTTAATGATTTCTACCTGCTCCCCTTGCTCACGGAAGTAGGCTGCTGCCACATTCGGATACTTGCTAGCCACCTTTGGAGCCACATCGTTCATCTTTGTATTTGGTAAACCTGCAACCGCCAAGTAGCAGGCACTAATTTTCAAATCTAATAGTTCATACACGTCACGCTCTTCTTCAAGCATAACATCTTTCCCTGCAATTCCTAAATCAGCCACGCCGTGTTCTACATAAGTAGGGACGTCCATCGGCTTTGCTAAAATAAAGCGAAACTGTTCTTGTTCCACATCGATAATAAGCTTGCGAGAGTCTTCAAACTCTGGTGGAAGATTGAAGCCCGCTTGACGAAGAAGCTCGACTGCTTCGTCAAAAATCCGCCCCTTCGGCATTGCAATTGTTAGCATTTCCTTCACTGTTAAGACCCCCTGCCTGCTTTTCCGATTAAAAAGACGATATCTGTATATTGATTCGTGCATGCATCAATATTTTTCACACCATTGATATCTTGTAACACGACTTTTTCTCCGATGGCGCGCTTTTCTTTTGCTACCTCGTACGCTTCCTGTCGTCGTTCATCACTGAATAAAATACATGTCATTGGTGTTTCTTCTGATACTCCACCAAGCGCTTCGATTAGGCGGTCTAAGTATAAAGCAAATCCGGTCGCTCCCGTTGCCTTCCCGAACTTTTCTAAAAGAAGATCGTATCTGCCACCGTTTCCAATCGGTGTACCTACTGCATGGGAGTATACTTCAAACACGATTCCCGTGTAGTAGCTCATATGACTAATAAGCGTCAGGTCAAACTTCAGCTTATCTTCCTCACCGAAGGCTACGATAATCTCCCACAATTGCTGCAGCTGAGAAAGTGCTTCACGACCACTTTCGTTTTCGATAATATCATTGGCAAAGCTTAGAACCTCCTCGCCTCCGCGAAGCTTTAGGAAATCTAATAATCTTTGCTTATCAATGGAAGATAACGCGAGGTTTTTCACATGCTCACGGTATCCTACGTAATTTTTTTCATATAAAAATTTCGTTAATGCTTGGGCGCGCTCTTCCGTTCCAAGAATCTGTTGGAACAGCGTCTGTACAAAGCCGATATGGCCAACGGAAATTTGGAACTTTGGTAGTCCAGCCTCGCGTAATGACGAGATTAATAGAGCGATGACCTCTCCATCTGCGCTAATCGTATGGTCGCCAATACACTCCACACCGATTTGCTCAAACTCTGCAGGTCTGCCCCCTTCTCTTTGCTGTGCACGGTATACATTCGCCGAGTAGGCTAAACGTAGCGGCAAGTCTTCCTTCAACAGTTTTGACGCTGCCACACGCGCGATCGGTGCGGTCATATCCGGTCTCAGCACAAGTGTATGTCCTTGTGAATCTAATAGTTTAAACAACTGCTGGTCAAGAATAGCTGAAGCCGTTCCGACCGTTTCATAATATTCCAGTGCAGGCGTTTCAATAAACTGAAAGCCCCAACGCTTCATTTCTGATTTTATCGCATTTCTAGCAATGCTTTTCGTTTCATACAATCCTGGAAGGGTATCCCTCATTCCAAGCGGTTTTTCGAACATAAATAAACGACTCAAGACAATCACCTCTATATCTAAATGTTCCGAATCCTTTAGTTCGCTAATATGTTAGCAAATTGAAGTTATATGTAGTTTACTCCTTTCATAAGGAGGTCGTCAACTGAAAAATTGGTAACAAAGTCGATTGGCGTCCATTCTCTTCGCTGTTATTGCTAGAGCAATAAAGGCTCGATTATGTACACCAATCGACAATGATATACAAAAAAACTTCACTAACTTGCGTTAATGAAGCTTATTATTTCCGTAAATCGGATCTTCTTCCCATCTTGTTGCGAGTTCTTCTTTTGTGTAAATCACACGCATGGGATTGCCACCAACGAACGCTCCCGCGGGAACATCCTTATGAACAAGCGTTCCTGCTGACACAATTGCACCATCCCCAATGGTGATGCCAGGTAAAATCGTCGTATTCGCTCCGATCATTACTTCGCTTCCGATTTGCACTTCTCCTAACCGATACTCTTTGATTAAGTATTCGTGTGCTAGAATCGTGGTGTTATAACCGATGACGGTATTTTTGCCCACACTGATTTTTTCCGGAAACATTATATCGAGCATGACCATAAGAGCAAACGAGGTTTGGTCACCAATATTCATTTTTAGAAATGTTCGATACAACCAATTTTTCATTCCTAAAAACGGTGTATATCGTGCAAGTTGGATGACAATGAAGTTTTTAACGACTTTTACAAATGGGACGGTCTTGTATACATGCCAGAGAGAGTTCGCTCCTTCGACTGGGTAGCGAGTAGTCCTTCTCATTGACCTTCTGCCTCTAAAATAGCCAATAAATCGGTCATGTTTTCAAGCATATAGTCTGGATCATACTTGGCTAAATAGTCACGACCTTTAATCGACCAGGCAACCGCAGCAGTTCTTACTCCCGCATTTTTCCCTCCTAAAATATCATGATGGTTATCCCCAACCATGATCGCTTCCTCTGGAGAAGAATGCAGTTTTTCTAAAGCCATTCGTACCGGACCTGGGTCTGGCTTTGCTTTTTCCACGTGATCAAGTGCCACGACGATTTCAAAATAAGGATCTAGCTTTGTTAGCTTCAACCCTTTCATAACAACGTCAGACATTTTGGACGTCACGATTCCAATTTTATAACCTTTTTCCTTTAAGGCAATAACGGTTTCTTTTACACCCTCAAACTCTTTTACCAGCAAATCATGATTGCTAATGTTAAAAGTACGATACGTCTTTATCATTTCCTCGACACTATCCGGATTCATTCCACCAAACGTTTCTACAAGCGTTGGTCCCATAAACGGGATCACATCCTCACGCTTGTATTGGTCAGGATAGTAGTGCTGCAAGGTGTGTAGAAAGGACTGAATGATCAGTTCGTTTGTATCAATTAATGTTCCGTCTAAATCAAATAAGATAGTTGTTGTTTTAGTGGTCATAGACTGTTTCCTTTCGTTTTGAGAACTCGACTCGCTTCCATATATTCACCACGATAGCGGTCAGTACGATCGCTAACACTAAGCGGATGAGTAGTAGAGGAAGGACAGGAATTCCTAATGGTAAAAAGATGAGGGTATCTTCCACTACGGCGTGGCAGGCTGCGAGGAAAATAAACGCAATCGTTACATCCTTCTTGCTTACTCCATCCTCTTTTACGGCCTGAATCATGACGCCGGCTCCATACGCAAGGCCAAAAATCAATCCTGCCGCAAGAGTCGTTGACGTATTTTCCTTCATTCCTAATGCTCTTGTCACTGGTGCCATCCATCGAGAAAACACTTGAAGCCATTGTAAGTCCTTTAATACTTGAATCACAATCATTAACGGCATCACAATCATGGCTAATTGAACAATTCCAAGCGCGGCTGTTTGCAAAGCATCGAGAAGGACCGGAATGACGCCACTCACCGTTTCTTCTTTCGCTGCCACCAACCCGTATTGGGCACGTTCACTTCCACCTTGCCATACTAGATTAATGACAATTCCTGAAAAAATGGCCAACCCAATTCTCACGGTTAGCGCAATCCAAAGCTTCACTCCCACTTTTATCGCAACACTCGATTCCACGAGCATATTGTGTGAAAAAGAAAGCATAACTGCGATGATAAACACTTCTTTTACCGATAAATCAATCGTAAGCATCGCACCAATTGCCGCGTACAGGTTTAGAAAGTTTCCTAGTACGAGAGGAATCGCTGCGTCACCTGAAAGTCCAAAAATCCCCATCAAAGGAGTAATCAATTGAATCACCCATGGCAGAACAGGGGTGTGCTGCAGTAAAGCAACAATAAGGGCAACCGGAAATATAATTTTCCCCAATGCCCAAACGGTCTTTAAACCGACGAAAAACCCTGCTTTCGTAGATTGTAGCATCTTCTCTCCGTGCTCCCTTATATCATATTGGGTGGAGTTTCTCCGGAAGAAAGCCTTTGTTGCATAGCAACACCAGCTTTCGTAAGGAGAAATTACACCCTTTTCTCTCTCTATATTTTACACACTCTGGTCTAAATACCGAACCTTCGAGTATCCTTTTACTCTTCGATAAACGATTAAACCAACACCTAAAAGAATTAAGGCGATCGAAATCGTTTGGGCAATGCGTAAAGATTCTGTTAGCATCAAGCTGTCCGTACGCATTCCTTCCACAAAGAAGCGGCCGATCGAATACCAAATCACATACGAAAGGAAAATCTCTCCTTGTCGTAGATTCACCCTTCTTAGTGACATTAATAGAACAAATCCTACTAGATTCCAAATCGATTCATACAAGAAGGTTGGATGATAATAGACCCCATCAATATACATTTGGTTGATAATAAACTCTGGTAAGAATAAGCCTTCTAAAAAGCTTCTTGTTACCTCGCCACCATGCGCCTCTTGGTTGATAAAATTCCCCCAACGACCGATGGCTTGCCCAAGAATAATACTCGGTGCTGCGATATCTGCAAGCTTCCAAAACGAAATATTTTTCTTCCTTGAAAACACAATCGCTGTAATAACCGAACCGATTAGTGCTCCATGAATCGCAATTCCACCGTTCCAAATCTTTATAATATCACCTGGATTTTGCGAGTAATAATCCCATTCAAACGCCACATAATAAATACGTGCCGAAATGATCGCAATGGGTATCGCCCAAAGCATCAAATCAGGGAAAATATCTTTATGTAGTCCCCTTCTATCTCCTTCTCGCATCGCTAAAAATAAAGCAAGTGCTATACCCACCCCAATGATCACACCGTACCAATGGATCTGGATTGGACCGAGCGACACCGCAATTGGGTCAATCGGTTGAATAGTTGATTCCATTACAGCTCATCCTCCTTAGGATTAATGTTCTTCGTCATGCTCGCCTTCTTCAATCACATCAGCTAGGCGATTCGTAAACTGCTCCGCTGCGTTCACTCCCATACGTTTTAGACGGAAGTTCATCGCTGCTACTTCAATAATAACGGCTAAGTTACGACCAGGTCGAACTGGAACCGTTAATTTTGTAAGATCTGTGTCAATGATACGCATTTTTTCTTCATCTAATCCTAAGCGATCATATTGCTTGTTTTGATCCCATAACTCTAGGTTAATTACCAAAGTTATTCGTTTATGACTTCGAACCGCTCCTGCTCCGAACAGTGTCATCACGTTAATGATTCCTAACCCACGGATTTCAAGTAAATGCTCAATCAATTCCGGAGAATTACCAATGAGAGTGTCTTCATCCTCCTGACGAATTTCTACGCAATCGTCTGCGACCAATCGATGTCCACGTTTGACGAGTTCAAGGGCGGTTTCACTTTTCCCGACTCCACTTTTCCCCGTGATTAGAACCCCTACTCCATAAATATCAATGAGAACACCATGAACAGCAGTTGTAGGCGCAAGCTTACTTTCTAAAAAGTTCGTCAAACGTCCAGAAAAACGGGTCGTCTTCTGTCTAGAACGCATTAGTGGCACAGCCTCACGTTCACACGCTTCGATCAGCTCTTCAGGTACGTCAAGCTCCCTTGTCACAATGATTCCAGGAGTTACATCCGTACAAAGCTTTTCCATACGAATGGCACGCTCCGTTGGCGACAATTTTTCCGCAAAGGTTAGCTCTGTTTTCCCAAGCAGTTGAATCCGCTCGGCTGGATAATAATCGAAAAAACCTGCTATTTCAATACCCGGTCTAGAGATATCACTCATCGTGATCGGGCGATTTATTCCTTCTTCTCCACTAATTAACTCAAGGTCAAATTTTTCAATAATATCTTTCGTACGAACTTTCGCCATGGTCGTCTTCCTCCTCTGTATGTAAAGAGACAATTCCTATCTATTTTACCATCTTTTTTTAAAGAACCAAATTTGATCCTCATATTTTGTCAAAAAAATGACCCTCCTCAAAATTGAGAAGGGCTAGAAATTAAGAGAGAAACTCTTTTACTTGTTCACTTACAAAAAAGTCTCTTCCATTGAAAATCGATATCCCATTCAGTGAATGTGACTTTCCGTTAACCGTAATGATATTTTTATTAGTAGGGATTTCAATGGATATCTCTCCTTTGGTAGCCGTAAACACAATGTTATATTGTTCTTTTTGAACAATTTTTGTGACGTAGCCTTGCTTCTCAAATGATTCCTTTGCATTTATGAACAACGATTGGCTCAACTTTTCTAGGTTGAACCCCATGAACTCTGACATTATCTCAGGTAATTCCGTGTTCTCCAAGTAGCCTTTGGGATGAGACGGACCGTAAGCGTATAGAAATACATCTTCTCCCGTATGTCCACCTGTTGTAAAACCAAGATTCGCTTTTTTCGCTAACAAAGCCGATAGATCTGCACCAACATGATTGGAGTTTTTCAGCAGTTTTACTTCGTTGTTTGATAAATCATCTAGACCATACAGCTTCGCCACTTGTTTAATATTGGAGCGATCCTCCTTTAGATCCTCTAGTGCACCCTCTACCGTGCGCTTGGCTTTTTTCAATGGCTGAATGAAGCTTTCAACAGGAGTATGCGCATATGATCTAGACGTTTGCCGATTACCTATTGAGATTCCACTATTTCCATGATCGGTCACGGCAATCACCATCGTATTTCCATCTCTTTCAGCAAACGCAACTGCTTCCTTTACCGCCTCGTCGAAGGCTAACACATCGCTAATCATACCAACAATATCATTTTTGTGTGCAGCCCAATCAATTTTGCTTCCTTCCACAAACAGGAAAAATCCATCTTTATCTTTTGAAAGGGTTTGAATCGCCTTGTTTGTCATCTCGGCAAGAGTGGGCTCTGAAGGTTTGGTTGCCGGACGGTCTATATCATAGGCAAGCGACTCCTCCGCAAAACTCCCCCAGATTTTTGTACCGTTCGCCTTTTGTAATTCAGTTCTCGTGTCGACCCATTGATATCCTTTTTCTTTAATAACCTTTTGTAGATTTTCCTTATCTTTACGATTCGTTAAATGAACTGTTCCGCCACCAAGTACGACATCGATTCCTTGATACACCTGTTGTTCAGCAATATCTTCTTGTTGCTTTCGGCTCAGAACATGTGTGGAAAATCCAGCCGGTGTGGCGTGTTGAATTTCAGAGGTAGCAACAATACCCGTCGCTTTCCCTACTTGCTTTGCTCCTTCAAGGACATTGGCTACCGGCATGAAAGCATACTTCGGGTTCTCGTCTTGCTTGCCTGGTGTCGTAATTTTCGAAGGAAGAAGCCCAATAAAATGCTCATCTGTTTTGTTTCCAGTCGCTAGAGCGGTAGCCGCAGCGGCTGAGTCTGTGATCGCAGACTCTGCCGAATACGTTCGCACGCCTCCCGTTAAAATTTGATCTAACGCAAGATCTCTTCCTTTATACCAGCGGGCTAATGCGACCGCTCCCGAACTTGTTCCGTCCATCACCATCATAATTACATTTCTCGGGGACTCGGTATGCGGCTGCTGGGCTTTCATCTCTGTACAACCAACACTCCCAAGTAAAACGATACATGCTAAGGTTGTGATCAGCAGTTTCTTACTCATAAAAGCCTCCTTTCCCAATCGTTGTTTATTTTACTCATGTTGTTGGAAAGTAAACGGGAAAATAGAAATTCGTGATGGAAAACTTGAATTTTCGGGGAATAGTGGATGAATTTTTAGAATCGCTAATATGTACTTGGGATTGCAAATAATTCCTCATCATCGCAAATATCTTCTTGGGATCGCAAGTAATTCCTCATCATCGCAAATATCTTCTTATGATCGCAAGTAATTCCTCACAATCGCAAATATCCACTTCGGATCGCAAGTAATTTTCTTGAATCGCAAATATATTTTTAAAATAGCAAATAAATTTCTAGAATCGCAAAAATATCTTTAAAATAGCAAATACATTTCTAGAATCGCAAATAAATCTTTTTAATAGCAAAAATATCTCCACAATCGCAAGTAAAATTAACAATAACCTTCTGAAGCGAACATAAAACCATTGTTTCTACTAAAATCCCCCCTTTTCCATATAAAAAACCCTCCTTTGCTTTAAAAAGGAGGGTGGAAACTTAGTTATTTTCCTTCTTTTCTCGAAAAACAGTTTTCTGAAGGATGACATTTACTACCGACATGATGAGCGCGATGAAGAAGGCCATCCAGAATCCTTCGATTTCAAAGGAGGAACCGACCAATTCATCGGTGAACAGAAGCGTCAATGCATTGATTACTAGCAAGAACGCACCAATGGTCACAATCGTGATCGGCAGAGTTAATATGATTAAAATAGGCCTTACCAGCATATTTAGGATCGCTAATATGAAACTCGCGGCCAATGCCGCCCCAAAGCTTTCTATATAAAAGGAGTTTTCAAAATAGCCTGCCAGTGCGATAAACAAAATCGCATTAATTCCTATTCCTATAAGCCATCTCATCGCAATCATCCATTCTTATTTCACTTTTTTCAACGAAATCGAACCGGTCTTTGTATCTGCAAGAATCGTTGTATAGGTATCCAACGGTCTTGTAGATTTAAAACTAAACATTTTTTGAACGACTTCACTTTTATTTTCTACAACTGAAATATCGTCAACGTCTACTTGAAAGCCACCAAGATTGGACTTTAGTTCACCGCTTAATGCCCATGAAGCGGGTACCTTCACCTTGATGGAGCCTGTTGTTGCTTTGGCTACCACCACATCACTTTGGTCTCCAACCAGCTCACATTCAATATTACCGTTAAAGGATTGGAGGTCGAGCTTTTTAAAAGTACCATCCGCCCTGATAGCTCCATTTATCGTTTCCGCTTCCAAGTCTAGGATTTGACTGTGTTGAACGGAAATCTGCCCATTCGCTGTTTCCAGTTCTGCTTTTGACCCCTTAATGTTCGACACATCCACTTTTCCGTTTGCTGTTTTTGCTTTGAACGACGCCACCACAAGGTTTTCACTTGTAATCGGCCCGTTAAACATGCGAATGCGAATATGGTCAAAATCCGTAGAAGGCACGTATACCTTTGCCTGAACCTTCATCCATTTTTGTTGTGCTCCGAAACGTAGTTTATCCCCTTCCACCGAAAATAACACATCTTTGATAAAAAGGCTTTTCGCTTCCTCTGGTGATTCCACACGGTACACCTTTGCCTCACATTCGACGCGAACATCCGATTGATCCCACGGAATAAGGGCCACCGAGCCATTGGCCACGTCAATATCAATATCCTTTACTCTTACGTGGGTTTGTTGATAAATATGAGAAACATCTACCGATTGACCAAAATTCCAATCAAGATCAAAATCTTTAATCTTTTTAAACGCGACATCAACAAACTCTAGTATTTTTTCTTTGGCAGATTGAGCCTTTTGATAAGAAAAACCTGACGACTTTTTCCCTTCCTCAAAATTCACAACCGTTGAAAGCTCATTGTATAATTTTTGTTGCTTTTCTTCCATGGAGGTATTGGATTTTTCCAACTCTTCTAATAGCAGCAACGCTTCATCTACCTTAAGTTTTCCTTCCTCTACCATCTGTAAAATCCGTTTTCTCTCTTCTTTCATGTCTATACCCTCCCCAATGAACTAATAATCTTCATTTGCAAAGACTTTGATCGCTTTTACAAGATTCCAAATCGTAACGATGATGGCGATTAATCCAGTTAAAAGTGCGCCGACAATAATAGCCATCGGTGCTGTGTCTGTTAACTGGTTGGTCATATCTAGATAAACCGCTGAACCGACTAGAAACGGAACGGGAACAATTGGGATTAAATGCGACAAAAAGGCTTTCTTCGCATGCTGTTTGACATAAGAACTGGATGAAACCAAAAATACGACCAATGGAAAAATAAACCCAGCGAAAAAGATACTCAAGTAACTCATACCGGCCAAAACTTTATTCGTATTCATTTTCCTTCATCTCCTCTGCTCATATGTACGTTCTTAATAAATAAAAGTTTCATGAATTTTGAGGAGATGGATACAAAAAGGAGCAATTCCCTATTCGGAACTGCTCCCGCCCTTAAGCGTTAGTTACTTGCTCTTCCTTTTGTTGAATTTGCTTCTTCATTCGCTCACGATCGCGGTCGAGAATCGGTTTTAAGTATTTTCCTGTATACGATATTGGTACCTCTGATACTTGTTCTGGGGTTCCCATAGCAATAATGGTACCTCCCTTATCGCCACCCTCTGGTCCGAGGTCGATGACATAGTCAGCCGCTTTAATGACATCGAGATTATGCTCAATGACTAACACCGTATCTCCGTTTTCCACTAGGCGCTGTAGGACAACCAGTAATCGTGAAATATCATCCACGTGTAACCCTGTGGTCGGCTCATCGAGAATATAGAACGAGCGACCAGTGGAACGGCGATGAAGCTCAGACGCAAGCTTTACTCTCTGCGCTTCCCCACCAGATAAAGTTGTGGCAGGTTGACCGAGTGTAATGTAACCAAGACCCACATCGTAGATAGTCTGAAGTTTCCTCTTAATTTTCGGGATATTTTCGAAATAAACGAGTGCATCCTCCACCGTCATATCTAGTACATCCGAAATATTCTTGCCTTTATATTTTACTTCTAGCGTTTCACGATTGTAGCGTTTGCCGTGACACACTTCACAAGGGACGTAAACATCCGGCAAAAAGTGCATTTCGATTTTAATAATTCCGTCTCCACGGCACGCCTCACAACGGCCACCTTTGACGTTAAAGCTAAAGCGACCTTTTTTATAGCCTCGAACCTTCGCTTCATTGGTTGCTGCAAACACATCACGAATATCGTCGAACACCCCTGTGTAAGTCGCTGGGTTCGATCTTGGAGTTCGGCCAATCGGTGATTGATCGATATCAATGACCTTATCCAGGTGCTCAATCCCTTTGAGTTCTCGATGCTGTCCAGGCTTTGTTTTTGCACGATTTAGCTTTTGAGCTAATGACTTATGAAGAATTTCATTGATTAATGTACTTTTTCCTGAACCGGAAACACCGGTTACTGCGATGAACATGCCAAGCGGGAATTTTACGTTCACATTGTTTAAGTTGTTTTCCTTGGCACCCTTAATCTCGACGAATCGACCATCACTTTTTCTCCGCTCAATCGGTAGCGGAATAAATTTCTTACCTGCTAAATACTGGCCGGTTAGCGAGTTTGGATCGTCCATTACTTCCTGCGGTGTTCCTGCAGAAACAATTTGTCCTCCATGAACTCCTGCCCCTGGACCAACATCAATTAAGTAGTCCGCAGCAAGCATCGTATCTTCATCATGCTCAACAACGATTAAGGTGTTTCCGATATCACGCATATTTTTCAACGTTTCAATCAGGCGATCATTGTCACGTTGGTGAAGACCAATGGAAGGCTCATCTAGAATGTACAACACTCCGGTTAATCTAGAACCAATTTGTGTGGCTAAGCGAATCCGTTGTGCCTCTCCACCAGATAGAGTTCCCGCCGCACGGTTCAATGTTAAATAATCAAGTCCGACATTGATTAAGAAACCAAGACGCTCTTTAATTTCACGAAGAATTAAGTTTGCAATTTTTGTTTCTTTTTCCGTTAAATCGAGATGATCAAAGAAATGATGAGCTTCTTGAATCGAGAAGGACGTCACTTTACCAATATGATGATTGTTGATTAGCACCGCTAATGTTTCCTTCTTCAGGCGGTCCCCTTTACAAGTCGGACAGTGATGCTGAGCCATGTACTTTTCCATTTGCTCACGAATAAAATCTGAGCTTGTCTCCTTGTAACGGCGCTCCACATTTCGAATTACACCTTCGAATTGGATATAGCCTTCACGAATTTGACCGAAGTCATTTTCGTAACGGAAGTATATATCGTCTTCTTTGGATCCATATAGCACTTTTTCAAACAACTGCTTTGGAATATCCTTCACAGGAATATCCATATCAATTCCAAAGTGGTTACATACTGCTTCTAATAGCTGCGGATAGTACTGAGAGCTTGTCGGCTCCCACGGTGCGATGGCATGCTGTTTTAAAGATAACTCTTTATTCGGAACAACAAGGTCCACATCCACTTCCAGCTTTGATCCTAATCCATCACAGTCGGGACATGCACCGAACGGACTGTTAAAGGAGAACATACGAGGTTCAAGCTCCGTGATTGAAAAGCCACATAATGGACAGGCATGGTGTTCGCTAAATAGCAGCTCCTCTTCGCCGATGACATCAATAATCACTTTTCCTTCACCAAGACCAAGAGCGGTTTCAAGGGAATCTGCAAGACGGGCAGTGACCCCCTCCTTGACAACAATCCGGTCAACTACCACTTCAATCGTATGCTTTTTATTTTTCTCCAGCTCAATTTCGTCTGAAAGATCGAGCATTTCTCCGTCCACACGTACACGAACAAAGCCTTGCTTTTTAATATCTTCAAAAACCTTTACATGAGTACCTTTACGACCCGAAACAATTGGGGCAAGCACTTGAAGCTTTGTTCGTTCAGGATACTCCATAATTCGGTCGACCATTTGCTCGATCGTTTGTGAGCTAATTTCAATCCCGTGATTCGGACAGGTCGGTCTGCCCACTCTTGCATATAATAAACGTAAATAATCATAAATCTCCGTTACCGTTCCGACGGTCGATCGAGGGTTACGACTGGTTGTCTTCTGGTCAATCGAAATAGCGGGTGATAGTCCTTCAATCATATCAACATCAGGCTTATCCATTTGTCCTAAAAACTGTCTTGCGTACGCTGATAGTGATTCTACATACCGCCTTTGCCCCTCTGCATAAATGGTATCAAATGCAAGTGAGGATTTCCCTGAGCCTGAAAGTCCTGTCAGTACGACGAGCTTATCTCGCGGAATGGTCACATCGATATCTTTTAAATTATGAGCTCTAGCCCCTTTAACTATGAGCTTTTCCATTGCCATTGGTTCGTCATCCTTCCGCTTTCAACTCTAATATTAAATCGCGAAGCTCTGCTGCTCTCTCGAAGTTTAGCGCCTTCGCAGCTTCTTTCATTTCCTTCTCCATATTTTCAATCAGCTTATCACGCTCTTTTTTCGTAAGCTTTGTAAGCTTTTCCGTTGTCTTATATTCTGCTTCATCCTCTGCCGCATGCGTTGCACGAATGGCATCTCGAATATCTTTTTGAATCGTCATCGGTGTGATGCCGTGCTTTTCATTGTATTCTTCCTGGATGGCACGACGACGTTTCGTTTCTGAGATTGCAAGCTCCATTGAATTGGTCATTCGATCCGCATACATAACCACATGACCGCGGGAATTACGCGCCGCACGACCAATGGTTTGAATCAATGAACGTTCTGAACGAAGGAAGCCTTCCTTGTCCGCATCTAAAATCGCTACTAACGAAACCTCAGGAATATCCAGTCCTTCTCTTAACAGGTTAATCCCTATGAGAACATCATATTTTCCTAGTCGCAGCTCACGAATGATTTCTATTCTTTCAAGTGTTTTTACCTCAGAGTGTAGATATTGTACCTTGATGCCGATTTCTTTCAAGTAATCTGTTAAATCCTCGGACATCTTTTTCGTTAATGTCGTCACAAGAATACGTTCATTTCTCTTGATTCGTTCGTGAATTTCGCCGATGAGGTCATCAATTTGCCCTTCGATCGGACGAACATCAATCGTTGGATCAAGCAATCCTGTTGGACGAATGATTTGTTGAACCATTTCTGGCGTGTGTTCGAGTTCATAAGGTCCCGGCGTTGCCGAAACAAACACAATTTGATTGATCTTTTCCTCAAATTCAGTAAACGTTAATGGTCGGTTATCCTTTGCTGAAGGCAGGCGGAAGCCATGATCCACGAGAACCTGCTTACGTGCTTGGTCCCCGTTGAACATCCCACGTATTTGAGGCAACGTTACATGCGACTCATCGACGACAATCAAGAAGTCTTCTGGAAAATAATCGATCAATGTATACGGAGTTGACCCAGGTGGTCTTAGAGTTAGATGTCGGGAGTAGTTCTCAATTCCCGAACAGAAGCCCATCTCGCGCATCATTTCTAAATCGTAACGTGTTCGTTGTTCTAATCGCTGTGCCTCAAGAAGCTTTCCGTTTTCCCGCATGTCCGCAAGACATCCTTCGAGCTCCTTTTCGATATTTTCAATGGCAACAAGCAGCTTTTCTTCACGTGTAACGAAGTGGGAAGCTGGGAAAATAGCAACATGTTCTCTTTCTCCAAGAATCTCCCCTGTTAATGCATCGACCTCTCGAATGCGATCAATTTCATCACCAAATAGCTCCACACGCAAGCAATGCTCATCACGTGAAGCCGGGAAAATCTCGACCACATCGCCACGAACACGGAACGTTCCGCGCTGAAAGTTAATATCATTCCTTTCATATTGAATATCTACTAAGCGATGCAAGAGTTGATTTCGCTCAATTTCCATCCCTGTTCTTAGTGACAGCACAAGATCTCGATATTCCTCAGGAGAACCGAGACCGTAAATGCATGAAACACTTGCAATGATAATGACATCTTTTCTTTCAAACAAAGAGGATGTAGCTGAGTGACGAAGCTTATCAATTTCGTCATTGATGCTAGCATCTTTCTCAATAAACGTATCCGTTGAAGGAACATACGCTTCTGGCTGATAGTAATCGTAATAGCTAACAAAATACTCAACGGCATTATTCGGAAAAAACTCCTTAAACTCACTATAAAGCTGACCAGCAAGCGTTTTATTGTGAGCGATCACAAGTGTCGGCTTATTCACTTCTTTAATGACATTGGAGATCGTGAATGTTTTTCCAGTCCCTGTTGCTCCGAGCAACGTTTGACGTTTTTCACCGTTATGTATTCCATCAGCAATCCTTTGAATTGCTGCAGGCTGATCTCCTTGTGGTGAGTATTTAGAGACTAATTCAAATTGGTCCTTCACAAGTACTCCTCCTATTAAAAGTATCAATTAGAATTTCATCTATAGTAACTAGCTGCGACGGACCTAGCTGAGCAAAAAACCTATATTTTCATATTAATCATTCTACCACAAATAAGGGAAAACAAACCAACAATATACGAACAAATATTCGATGTTTTTTCTTTTAGCGATGAAGTCTGTCAGTCCTAGTCGAAAAAAGGTCAATCAAACGTTTGATTGAAGTGACCCAAACACCCTCTATAAGTAAAAAGCACATAAAAAAACTTGTCGAAAATTTCATCGACAAGCTTTCTACCTACGATCGCTTTTTTGCCCTCTCTCGAACCAATTTCGAGTACGCAAACCCAACCGTTAATGACAATGCATCCACAATAATGAGCGATAAGGAATCGGTATAACCCTTATAAACCGATGCAGCAATTAGTGCAACTGTAAGCAATAAACCAATCACATGGCTGTATGTAACTCTTGTGAAAAAAATAACGAGAGCACCAGGGATAAAAAGACCCAATACATACTTCATCTCGTTCAACCCCTCTTTGTTACCACTTATATTTCTAGAATATATGGTCAACTCCTGTTGCACAAGTATTTCACTTAAGGAAAGTGCATACTAAGAAAAAAATGAAAGGAGCATGACGAATATGGCTAGAAAAAGACGTCCGTTAATCCCGGAGGCTAGAGAGGCATTAGATTCGTTAAAAGCAGATGTCATGAAACAGAAAGGATATGTGGTGTCTAAGGACAACCCAGACCAGGTTAAATACGAAGTGGCAGCGGATATGCATATTCCACTAAGTAGAGGCAATAACGGAAATCTCACCTCCCATCAAGCAGGAAAGATCGGTGGTCAAATCGGTGGAAGCATGGTGAAAGAAATGGTCCGACTAGCACAAGAAAGAATGAGAAATCAATCGTCAGAATAGAAAAGTGCAAGCTCCTATTAGTACGAATAATTTCAAATTCAAATAGAAGCAGTTAATATTTTTGTAAGGACGAACACATAAAAAATGCCTCTAAACCTAGAGGCATTTTTAGCTAGCAGTACCGTATTTAGATAAAATATCTTCATAATTAGAACGCTCGACTGGAGGTGAGTAGAAATAACCTTGAACCTCGAAACAATTCATGTTTTGCAGGAAACCGATTTGATTCGACGTTTCCACGCCTTCCGCAATTACCTTTAGATTTAGGTTGTGAGACATTGAAATGATAGCAGAAATGATTTCTTTATTGCTTTCATAATCAGCGATGAAGGATTGGTCAATTTTCAAACGATCAACAGATAGCTTTTGCAAATAACTTAAGGAGCTATACCCTGTACCAAAATCATCGACACTGATCTCAATCCCGACTTCTCTTAGCGCAAGCAGGTTTCGATTGACTCGTTCCTCCCCACGCATAATAACACTTTCGGTAATTTCAATCTCTATATCACTACCAACAATTTCATAGGTGGCTAGATTTTTAATGATAAAATCGACAAAGTCTTCTTGGTAAAAATGAATGACGGAAATATTTATAGAAGTTCTTGGCACCGGCATACCTTTCCGCTTCCACTCCCCAATCGTCTCAAATACTTCTGTAATCACAAATCTTTCGAGATCAATAATTAAATTGCTCTCTTCAGCGATAGGAATAAACTTACTTGGTGGAATAAATCCGTTCTCTTCATGTTTCCAACGAATAAGTGCCTCGGACCCAACCAATTGGTTTGAACCTGTATCAAATTTCGGTTGGTAATACACCGTTAGCTTGCGATTCGCAATATCTCTGCGAAGATCACTTTCTATCTTAATTTTATTTAGTGATTGCTCCTTCATCGTAGCTTCATACACCACATATCGATTTGACCCTTGATTTTTCGCTCGATACATCGCAAGATCTGCTGCCTTTAATAATTCCAAAATCGACTCTCCATCTTTTGGAAAATAAGCAACACCGATGCTCGCTGTAAGTAAAAAGTCAAAGCCATCGAGTACGATGGGGGTACGAAAACCTTTGATAATTTTTTGAGCAATCTCATCATAGTCTGCTGGATGAGGTAGTAAAGCTGCAAACTCATCTCCCCCAAGCCTTGCAATCGTACAATTTTCAGGCATAAGCTCCTCAAGTTTTTTCCCGGTTTCTTGAAGAATTTTATCACCGAAAAAATGACCAAAAGTATCATTTATCCGTTTAAAACGATCAAAATCAATATAAAAAAGATAAAAAGGTTTATTTTCACCAATCGCCTCTGCTGCCACTTTTTCAAGCTTCCGTTTATTCGGTAAGTTGGTTAAATCATCGTGATAAGCAAGGTAGCGAATCGTCTCCTCCGCATGCGTCTTCTCCGTAATATCACGGACAATTCCATAGACCCCAATCAGTTCTTCTTTCACAATGATTCGAACAGGCGTAATTCTAACATCAATAAAAAAACCATCTCGATGTCGAAGTTTTACTTCTACCGATTGTATTTCTTCTTGAAGGACACTTTGTAGATAGCGATTGATTTCCTCTTCGTCGTAGATTAATAGCTCTTTGAAATGCATACCCTTAATCGCTTTTTGATCATAGCCCGTAAGCTTAAAGGCTTCCTTATTCGCATGCATGATGTTCCCTGACAAATTTACGGCAAATACAGCATCAGGATTATGATTAAATAGCGATAAGTACGATTGAATGTTACGCATCAATAAACGTTCGCCAAACAGGTCAGGAACAAGCATTAAGGCAAGATTCGTAATGACACTATATGTAAAAGGCAAAAGCATGACCAATGGTTTTGTATTACCCGCACCAATTTCTTCAAGATTCAGCATGGATACAACGACCATAAAAGGAATTCCCGCAAAAGCAGCTCCACCAAGAATACTGCCAACAAGCTTCCATCTAGACAGAAATTGATAAATATCCGAATTCGTTATTTGAATTAGGAACCGAAGCAAGGAGAACATCGTTGCTAATGTGAGAAATGCAGTCATGATCGCAAGCATCGGCTTTATATCAAGATGGTCCGAGTAAAGAAGATAAAAGCCAAGACCAAGTGTACCTAAAATACAAAGCGTAATGAACAGGCCTGCAAATAGGTATTGAATCGAACTATTTAGTCGCTGCTTCGTTACCCCAAGAGCAATATAAGATCCGATAAAACAGAAATAAAAGCTTAATTGAAAGTATAAATTGATATTCCCTGTAGAGTACGGTAATTCAATTGAAAAACAAACCAATAACAATGCTAACCAAAAAGTAAAGCCTAGCATTAACGAGTATAATAATCTTCTCGTAAACGTATAATTTTCTAGCTTCAACCGACGACAAAATTCTGCCCCTAATGTACAGCATATTATCGAAATGAAGATAGCAATCAACACATCGCTTAAATTGAACACATAAAATGTGGCAGACCCAAGCAAAGTAACCCCTCATCCCAGAGCAAAATTCAGTAGACTGCCCTTTTCCTACCTACTGTGGACTCCATTTTACCACGATTCGACAGTAATATCCTACTATTTTCGCAGGTTAAAAGGATTATTTATTCGACCAGCGAATGAAAGACCCACCTTTTTAGAGGAGGGTCTTTGCCTTGTTTTCATGATTCTCAAAGTCGAGATAGTTTAGAAAATAAATGCGTCGATTGCGTATGCTCCAGGACCTGTTAATGCAACACCAATGGCTACGACTAATAATGTTAGGTTGTATTCATATCCATTTGCTGTTGACCATAACCCATTGGCAGCATGAACTTTTACAATTGCCATGACCATAGTTGCAGCAATAAGTAGACCTGCAAGTGGAGTTAAGAATCCAGCAGCAAAGAATAATCCTCCCACCAACTCAGCTAATCCAGCAAGAAGAGCCATTGTTACACCTGGCTTTAATCCAAGCGACTCCATCCAGCCACCTGTTCCTTTCAATCCGTAACCGCCGAACCATCCAAATAATTTTTGTGCACCATGACCAATGAATAATAACCCGATAACCACACGAATCAATAATAATCCTAAATCTAACATCTTGTAATTCCTCCTAGTTGTTTGTTAATTTGATAGTTCTACTACTTTCTTCTTCGTTTTTCTTAGTACATCTATTAAACTGTTTACCTCATGACGATCTAATGAAGCAAACATGGAATCAATTAGTACTTGATGCTCTGGAATTAGGGAATCCATTAATATTCTCCCTTTATCCGATAAAGAAATATGAATGGCTCGTCGATCTCCTGGACAAATATTTCGCTCTAAAAAACCCTTTTGTACCAGCTTATCAACTACATACGTCATCGAACCGCTAGCAACAAGAATGCTGCTCCCCACTTGATGAATCGTCTGAGTCCCTTTATGGTAAAGAACTTCAAGAACTGAAAACTCTGTCACGCTTAGATCATGTTTTGTCACATTTGCCTTTATACATTCTTGAATCGCCTTTGTTGTTTGCATGAGGAGCAGAAAAGGTTCATTAGAACAAATCTTATCCATATGCTCACCCCCTTGCCTCTTTATCTTTGATTCAAATATCTTGAATATGAGATAATAATATTACGAATTCGAGATATTGTCAATGGGTGTTTGTAGAGTTTTTTTATGAATTTCGTTAATACAAAAAACACCAAGCATTTTTAAATGCTTGATGTTCATTTCACAATTAACACCGGACAGTTTGCTCGTTTTGCTACTTTATGACTCACACTTCCGAGTACAAATTCCTGTAAGCCGCTTAATCCTCTGCTGCCAATCACGATAATATCCGCGTGATGATTGTTTGCATATTCAACAATCGCAGGGCCCGGATCACCTTGAAGAATCGTGACCTTGTAGGATACCTCATACGTTCTGGCCATTTTTTCGACTTCTCTTATTCGTTCCTTACGCTTTCCGTCTAAATCTGCTGAGTTCCAATGGCTCAGTACTTCTGATTTCACTTTATCAGCATCAACGACAAAGACAATCTCTACTAAAGACCCTGGAGTGCATTTCGCAATATGCATGGCGTTTTCTGCTGCTCTTTTCGCATGATCCGATCCGTCGGTGGCAAGGATGATATTTTTATACAATGGATGACCTCCTTCTTTTTAAAACAGTCTAATATGTTAATTATGCGTGAAATGCATCATTATCGCAGTGATGTTCCTCACCGCACCCTCTCCTATATTCACATATGAGTCATTCAAAAAAGAGAGACATATTCCCATGTACAAGCCCATATATTTTAAGGTAGAATATAAAACGTAATTGTTACGGTTTAACCAATACATAGGAGGGACATATGAATCGAATTGTTCGAACGAACTTGTTTGATATTACTGGATTGACTTTATTAGCAGCTGCTTTTCTTTTACTATCATTAAAATTAGACGTTGGGGACGTTCTTCCCTCTTCCTTTTTAAATCTTAATACCATTTTTCTAAGTATATTAATAGAAGCTTTTCCCTTTGTGCTTATTGGTGTTTTGATTGCAGGTGTGATTCAAATTTTTGTAACAGAAGAACATATTCAGCGGTGGATTCCTCAAAGCAGGACGAAGGCCATTATCATGAGTTGTGTAGTCGGTGCATTGTTTCCTGCCTGCGAATGTGGAATTGTACCGATTGTTAGACGACTTGTATCAAAAGGGGTTCCTCTCTATGCAGCCATTGGTTTTATGCTGACTGGACCACTTATTAACCCGATCGTGATTGCATCCACGTATATGGCTTTTGGAAATAATGGGGCCATTGCTGGGTGGAGAATGGGACTTGGATTTGCGGTTGCTCTCATTGTTGCGTTTCTAGTGAGCTTTTTCTTTAGAGGACATCAATTCAAGCAGGCTTTGGTCAGCACACAAACCCTTTTAGCAAGTAGAAAAAAAGAACCTTTTACGAAGCGTTTCTTCTCGATGCTTACCCACTCCATTGATGAATTTTTCGATATGGCGAAGTTTTTAATTTTTGGAGCATTTCTTGCTGCCGCTGTTCAAACGTATATGCCAGCAAAATCCCTATTAGAAGCAGGAGATGGTCCTTTTTCCTCCATCGCTGTCATGATGGGTCTTGCTTATGTACTATCCCTTTGTTCGGAAGCAGATGCTTTTATCGGCTCATCCTTTAATAGCATTTTTCCAACACCATCTGTCCTAGCCTTTCTTATTTTCGGACCGATGATCGATTTAAAAAACACGCTTATGATGCTAAGTGTGTTTCGTGCAAAATTTGTGTTTAGTGTACTGTTCTTTGTTGCAACGACTGTGTTTCTATCCATTGTGCTCGTGCAGAGCTTTTTATAAGGAGGGATTATAGGTGGTCTTCCAAGCCCAACAAGCTGTACGTGCAGCCATATTGCTTTTTTTCACGATATTAATTTTCAAATTTCACTATACGGGTGAGATTACAAAATTTATTAATCCGAAATACATCGGACTCAGTCAGATTGCGTCTGTTCTGTTCCTTATTTTGTTCTTCATCCAGATTACGCGAATTTGGGAGAAAAAGACTCATCACCATCATCATGACCATGAGTGCAACCATAATCACGACTGCGATCATAACCATGACCATGGAAATACACCGATGACACTAAAAAAAGTGGTCTCGTACGTCATTATTGCCTTTCCTCTCGTTACTGGTTTTACCATACCAGCAAAAGTGCTCGATTCCTCTATCGCAGAGAAAAAAGGGGGAATGGCGGTGATTACAGGTAAAAGTGAAAAACCTTCAACCGATGAGTCAACAAATGAAGAAGTAACTCAACCATCCGATACGGAGGTACTTCCGAATCCGTATGGAGAAATCACTCAGGATGAGATGAATTCTCTTGTGCAAAAACTAAAGCAAAGTGATCCAATTGACATGGATGATTATGTATATTATTTAAACTATGAAGAAATTAGTAAGGACGTAGCATCTTATAAAGGAAAAGAAATTACCTTAAAGGGGTTCGTTTATAAAGAGGATGGGTTTCAATCGGATCAGCTCGTTATCTCCCGTTTCTTGATCACTCACTGTGTGGCTGATGCAAGCATTATCGGTTTTTTAACACAATTTGATGAGGCAGCTACTCTTGAAAAAGACACATGGGTAGAAGCCACTGGTGTACTCGATGTGACGACTTACAATGGTACAGAGATGCCTTTGATCAAAATTACCGACTGGAAAACGATTGAGGAACCATCCGAACCATATCTATTTCCGTTAAATGTGAGGATTTTATAAATGAAAGGTTGATTGGAATGCCCTCACTTCACTGTTATTCCTAACGTAATAAAGGCTCGTTCATGCATTCCAATCAACCATGTAATAAACAAGAGGGGAGAATGGCATCGATTAGTCATTCTCCCCTCCTTTTATATTATTCATCTTTTTCATCATAGGCGATTAACACGATATTTTCGTTTGTTTCCTTCCGCAATTCCTTCTCAAGTGAGGTAATTTTGTCTAATTGACCTTTATCTAGATTGGCTACAGGGAAATTTTCATACACACTCATCTAAGTACCCCTTTCTATGGTGATAATTAGATTTTTTCCATGTGGGATCTCAATTATGCAATTAGCGGTTCACCACTCGTTGAATATGAATAATCAAGTATAATTTCTCGTTATTCGTAAGGCTGTAGTCAAATTGATTTTCGATATATTCATTAATCTTCTCCGTACATTCAAAAGCTGCTTTATGCTTCTCACGCACCGTTTCGAATAAGAACGGGTCGTCATCTTCGATATATGTTTTACTATATAGTCGTTGGGCAAAAAACTTTAAATGCGTAATAAATCGAAAATAATTTAATGATTCCTCGTCGAAGTCCATTTTAAAATGATATTTAACAATATTTAAAATATCCTGCATGACTTTAGTTATATTGGCGACATTCGGCATTTCCTGATTAAGCTCAGCATTGACGATATGCATTGCGATAAAGCTTGCTTCATCTTCTGGTAAAAGGACCCCGAGTTTCTCCTGAATGATCTTCAAGGATTCCATACCAATGACAAATTCTTGCTTATAAAATCTCTTGATTTCCCATAAAAGAGCATTTTTAATGTCGTACCCTTTTTGATTACGCTCGACCGCAAAGTGAATATGATCGGTTAAAGAAATATAGATGCTATCGTTTAGGTTTCTACCTAATCTACTTTTGGCAATCTTGATAATATCCTCGGTTACTTCCATATATTCAATCGGAACTTCATATAAAAGAGTTTTAAATTTCTCTGACATATCATTATTTTTGAGAGCAAAAATCTTCTCAATCTTGTCTTCGTCTACAGAATCTCCTGGCTTTTTTTGAAAGGCCAGTCCTCTTCCCATAACCACTAACTCTTCGTTTTTTTCATTAAACGCACTGATGACGTTGTTATTGTATACTTTGGCTATTTTCATTTGACCACCTATAAGTTTATTATGGTTCTCTTACTATTATTATAATGGAAATAGTGAGCGTTATAAAATCTTTTAGACATTCAAAAGAAGGAAAGCTAATTACAAGCTTTCCCACTTTTATCCAACTTATAGTTTTTCCCCGTTTGAAGCAATAACTTCTTTGTACCAGTCAAAGCTCTTCTTCTTAGAACGCTTCAATGTTCCATTTCCTTCATTGTCCTTGTCAACATAAATATAGCCATAGCGTTTTTTCATTTCACCCGTTGATGCACTAACAAGGTCGATTGGGCCCCAGCTCGTATATCCAAGGATTTCTACGCCGTCTTCAATCGCTTCAGACATTTCAGACACATGCTTGCGTAAGTATTCAATGCGGTAATCGTCGTTCACTTCACCGTTTTCGTTTGGAACGTCAACCGCACCTAGTCCATTTTCTACAACGAAAAGAGGTTTTTGATAACGATCGTATAATTGATTCGCAGTAATACGGAAGCCCTTCGGATCAATCGTCCATCCCCATTCGGACTTCTCTAAATATGGATTTTCAATGGAACCAAATACATTTCCAGCTGTAGTCTTGTTGATTTCTGGATCTGTACTTGTCGTACGACTCGCATAGTAACTAAAGCCGAGATAATCTACTGTATGGTTCTTAAGAAGCTCTTCATCTCCTACTTCCATCACAATGTTCAGATTATTGTCTCTAAAGAATCTCTTCGCATATCCAGGATATTGGCCGCGAGATTGAACATCGATAAAGAAGAATGAATCACGATCCTTTTCCATTGCATCAAATACATCATCTGGATTACAAGAATATGGATACGTTTGACCAGCTGCTAGCATACAGCCAATTTTCATATCTGGATTGATTTCATGACCCGCTTTTACAGCCAAAGCACTGGCAACCAATTGATGGTGTGCTGCTTGGTACTTTACTTGCTTCTTATCTTCGCCTTCTTCAAATACAAGACCAGCTCCAACGAATGGCAAGTGTAAAAGCATATTGATTTCGTTAAATGTCATCCAATACTTTACTTTATCTTTATATCGTTTGAAAAGAGTGGTCGCATAGTTTTCAAAGAAAGTAACAAGCTTACGGTTTCTCCAGCTGCCGTAATTTTTCACCAAGTTCACTGGTACGTCAAAGTGAGCAATCGTTACAACTGGCTCGATGCCATACTTTAATAATTCATCAAATACATTGTCGTAAAATTTTAGTCCTGCTTCGTTTGGTTCTGCATCGTCTCCATTGGGAAAAATTCTCGCCCAAGAGATCGATAAACGTAATGCTTTAAAGCCCATTTCTGCAAATAGCGCGATATCCTCTTTATAACGATTGTAAAAATCAATCGCTTCATGCGAAGGATAAAATTCGCCTTCAAGTGGTTCATAAGATGGCAAATTACCGAGCAAGATCTCCCAACGTAATTTTCCGGTTGGCATTAAATCAACAGTTGTTAAACCCTTTCCATCTGCTAAATACGCACCTTCTGCTTGGTTTGCGGCAATCGCGCCACCCCATAAAAATCCTTTAGGAAATGCCATAAATATCCTCCCTTTTTTAAAACAGCAGGAAGAAAGGAAACGTATTTTCCTTTCTCCTACATGTTGATTACTTACTATCTAGTGTAAATAATGGAGCACCCGTTTTCACTTGTTTTGAATCAGCAAGTTGTAAATGGAACTCTTTATGGTTTGTTACAACGATAGGAGTTGTTAACGGCTTACCAGCTTCTTTAATTTGCTCCATATCAAACTCAATTAGTAATTGACCTACTTTCACGTAATCACCTTGAGACACATGAGCCGTGAAAAATTTCCCTTCTAATTGAACCGTATCCATACCGATATGGATTAAAAGATCAGCACCTGCATCCGTAGTAATACCAATTGCATGCTTTGTTGGGAATAGTGCGGAAACTGTTCCAGCTACCGGAGCAACTAATTTCCCTTCACTTGGCTCAATTGCTACACCATGACCTAATGCACCAGATGAAAATGCTGCGTCTTTTACTTCTGATAAAGCGATAACTTCACCATTTAATGGACTAACTACTTCTTCATTTTGAACCTTTGTTGCTGCTACTTCACTTGCTGCTGACGTTGTTTCTTTAGAAGCTTGTTGTTCTTTGTTAATTCCACCGAATAATAATGTTAGAACTAAACCTGCGATGAATGCTACTACGATAGAAATGATTGCACCATAGAATCCGAAATCAATTCCTTCAGGGCTAATATAAGATGGAATTCCGAAAATCCCTAGACCACCAATAATGTAACCCGTTACTTTTGTAGCACCTGCAATAGCACCACCGATAGCTGCAGCGATACAGCTGATGATAAACGGTTTCTTTAATGGAAGTGTGATTCCGTAAATCGCTGGTTCAGTTACACCAAAGATACCTGAGATAAATGCTGGGATACTTAAAGATTTTAACTTTTGGTTCTTTGTTTTTAATAGGATTGCTAGTACTGCACCCGTTTGTGCAAATGATGCTGCAAATATTGTTGCAAGTATTGTGTCATAACCTAATGTAGCTAGATTGTTGAATGCAATTGGTACTAGACCCCAGTGTAGACCGAAGATAACGAATACTTGCCAGAATCCACCTAATAATAGACCTGCAACTAGTGGGCTCACGTTATATATTGCTAACGTTGCTTGCCCTAATAAGTTTCCTGCCCATGTTGCAACCGGACCGATAACAATAAATGTAAGTGGTACGATAATTAATAATGTTAACATTGGTACAACAAACGCTTTAATTACATCTGGAATAAATGTCTTTAACCATTTTTCTACTTTTGCTGCAAAGAAAGCTGAGATAATAATCGGAATAACTGATGAAGAATAAGACATTAAGATAACTGGAATACCTAAGAATGTAACGAAAATTGGTGATTCAAACATGGTACCTGCAAATAATGTATAAAGAGGCTCACCTGCTGTTAATGTAGACAGTGTTGGATAAACTAACGCTGCTCCAATTGCCATCCCTACAAATGGTGTTCCACCAAACTTCTTAATAGCTGTATAACCTAGGAAGATTGGGAGGAAGTAAAACAGTGCGTCACCTGTTGCATTTAATATTTGGTACGTTCCTGAAGTATTTTCTAACCATCCAAATGATACAAATAAGGCGTTTAATCCTTTAATCATCCCTGTTGCTGCTAATACACCAAGAATCGGAGTGAAAATACTTGAGATCATGTCAATAAAGCGACTAAATAGTGATCCCTTTGGACCTTCCTCTTCTTCTTCGACAGATGTTTGTGCCTGGAATCCACCAACAGTTGTCACTGCTTTGTACACATCTGGTACATGGTTTCCGATTACTACTTGATATTGTCCACCGCTTTTCATAACTGTTACAACATCATCCATATTTTTTAACACTTCTGTGTTTGCTTTGCTTTCATCTTTTAACTTAAAGCGTAGACGGGTAATACAGTGAACAACACTGGAAACGTTTTCTTTTCCGCCCACATTGGCAATAATATCTTTTGCTAATTGCTCGTATTTCATTTTTGACCCTTCCTTCTTTTATATGATATTTATTTTTCCAAATAAAAAACCTGAGCCAATTAGGAACACACACAGCTAGCAATAGCGTGTTCTAATCGGATCAGGTTATGCCCACTTAAGGTAACATTCCTTCAAGGAATTTATTAAGTTTTATTTGATACGTGTAATTTATCACGGGAATTTAGTAAGTGTCAACGCTTTCTTTTAAATTTTTTTAATATTTTTATAGATTGCCGACTTGTATCTTATATATATAAAAACGCAAAAAAACTCTAGAACTACTCCACCTAGAATGGAAATGTCACTTGTGATCCATTCTCTTCGCTGGTATTCCTTCGTAATAAAGGCTTGTTCATGAATCACAAGTGACAATTTAAAAATAACGTTTACAAAATTCTTGCTTCGACAAAATATTCATGTTATAGTTAACGCAATTAAACAAACAACCTTTTTAGGATTGTTACTGGTTATGCAGGCAAAACCTAAATCACGTAAACTATGAGACTATTGTGTCTTCTCTACGTGGTTTAGGTTTTTTATTTTGCCCCAGTGAAAGCGTAGCCATAAAAACATATATGGAGGTTTTTCCAAATGACTAAAACATATCAATTTCCAGAAGGATTTTTATGGGGCGGTGCAACAGCTGCCAACCAATTAGAAGGTGGGTATCTTGAAGGCAACAAAGGTATGAACCTTGCAGATGTAATGCCTGGTGGAAAAGTACGATTGAAGTTGATCATGACTCCTGGTTTTGACTTTGAGATCGATAAGGAAAAATATACGTATCCGAACCATGACGGAATTGACTTTTATCACCGTTACAAAGAAGACATCGCTCTTTTTGCTGAAATGGGCTTTAAAGCATACCGTATGTCAATCGCGTGGTCTCGTATTTTCCCTAAAGGAGACGAGCTTGAGCCAAACGAAGAAGGTCTAGCATTCTACGAAAGAGTATTTGATGAGTGCCTAAAGCACGGAATTGAACCTGTTGTAACCATCTCTCACTATGAAATGCCTTTATATTTAATTAAAGAGTATGGTGGTTGGAGAAGCCGTGAAGTTATTGGGTTCTTTGAGCGCTATGCAACGACTTTATTTAACCGTTATAAAAACAAAGTAAAATACTGGTTAACATTTAATGAAATTAATGGAGCAACACATATGCCAATATTTGGTCTTGGGTTCTCTCCAGCTACAGAAGATGTTCGCCTACAGGAAAGCTTCCAAGGCTTGCACCACCAATTTGTAGCGAGCAGCCTAGCAGTTAAAGCTTGTCACGAAATTATTCCTGGATCTCAAATCGGCTGTATGTTAATTTATGCTCCTGTTTACTCAATCGACTGTAATCCAGAGAACGTTTTGTATGCATTACAAGAAGCGCAAATCTTTAACAATATTTGTGGAGATGTACAAGTTCGTGGGGAGTACCCAGCATTTTCTAAGCGTTACTTTAAAGAAAACGGCATCTCAATCAATATGCAAGAAGGCGATTTAGAAACGATCAAGCAATATCCTGTTGACTTTATTTCATTCAGCTACTATATGTCACGTACAGAAAAGAAAGTGAAAACAGAAGAAGAAAAATCAGCAGGAAACATCATGTCTGGTGTTAAAAATCCATTCCTTAAAGCAAGTGATTGGGGCTGGGAAATCGACCCAACTGGTCTACGAATTGCATTAAATGAATTATATGACCGCTACCGTGTTCCTTTATTCATCGTTGAGAATGGACTTGGTGCATACGATAAGGTTGAAGAAGATGGAAGCATCAACGATGACTACCGTATCAATTACCTTCGTGAGCATATCGAAGCGATGGGTGAAGCAATTGAAGACGGTGTAGATTTAATGGGTTACACATCTTGGGGATGTATTGACCTAGTAAGTGCATCAACGGGTGAATTGTCTAAGCGTTACGGCTTCATTTATGTAGATAAGCATGACGACGGAAGCGGTACTCTTGAGCGTAGTAAGAAGAAGTCATTCTACTGGTACAAGAATGTTATTGCTACGAACGGGCAAGAACTATAATAAATAAGAAAAGCATTGGTCCATTTGGTGGGCCAATGCTTTTTTGTGCGTGGTTTTTTAGGCTGGCTTTTTCGGGAAATGGTTCACTTTCTGGATATTAGCTGGGGAAAAAGGATGATGACCGTTTCCACTAGATTCACCGCTCCTTTTGATCTTCATAAGCCCAATGAACTTCATTTCCAACAGATTCTTCGTTCCTTTTGATCTTCATCAGCTCGATGAACCTCATTTCCAACTGATTCACCGTTCCTTTTGATCTTCATCAGCTCGATGAACTTCATTTCCAACAAACTCTTCGTTCCTTTTGATCTTCGTCAGCTTGATGAACCTCATTTCCAACAGATTCACCGCTCCTTTTGATCTTCATCAGCTTGATGAACCTCATTTCCAACAGATTCTTCGTTCCTTTTGATCTTCATCAGCTCGATGAACCTCATTTCCAACAGATTCACCGTTCCTTTTGATCTTCATCAGCTTGATGAACCTCATTTCCAACAGATTCACCGTTCCTTTTGATCTTCATAAGCCCTATGAACTTCATTTCTACCGGATTCACCGCTCCTTTTGATCCTCATCAGCCTGATGAACTTCATAGATCCAATATCCTTCTGTCTTTCAGATCCTATTATGAAAACTGCGATAACACCAACACCAACGGCCCCACAATAAAGCAGTAATAAGCAAAGTACTTCAGATTCCCTCTCTCCATAATCCCCATAAACCATTTTAATGAGAAATAAGATAACAGAAGTGACATCACAAACGCGACGATATAAGGAATAAGCATGTCTCCCAATTGCATGTCTCCTACTTTTAACACAATCGCCCCTAAGCTAACGGGAATATATAGGAGGAAGGAGAATCGTAAGGCTGTTTCTCTTTTCATTCCTATTCCCATCGCAGCCACAATTGTGGCACCCGAGCGGCTAATCCCTGGAATTAATGCCACCGCTTGAGCGAAACCAACAATAAGGGCATCTCTAACCGTTAACCCTCGGTCGCCCTTTGTACCCTTAAGATTTCTAATAAACCAGAGTGCTATCCCTGTTACGATTAAAGCTCCACCAATCGGAGCAATTCCCCTGAAAAAACCAGAGATCGTATCTTCTAACAGAATCCCGATTACACCAGCAGGAATGGTACCAATCATTAAATAAACGATAAAGAGAAAATCATTCTTATCACTCGGATCCTTTTGCACCATATATTTGCTTCCGTTTTTCACTAATCTGATGAGATCGTCTCGATAAATGAGTAATACAGCCAAAAGGGAAGCGAAATTCATTAATACTTCAAAGCTAAAATCTCCTTCAGCCACATCAATACCTAAAAATTCCTGAACGAGCACCAAGTGTCCGCTAGAGGAGACTGGAATGGGTTCTGTAAAACCTTGAAGCGCTCCTAAAAATGCATATTTTAATATGATTAATACTTCTTCCACCGACTCACTCCTTAATAAAAATTGAAAAGGACTTGGAAAAGATCCAAGCCCTACATTATTATACTATTAAGCTCTTTTAATTTCCAAATATTGAATATGGTGTCCATCCTTTTTCTGAACTTTAAACACAAATCCTTCTGCTTCTAGCTCAGTACCAACCTGTGCTTCCATATCTTGAGTCATGAACCATCCACCAATTGTATCCACATCTTCATTTGATAAAGTGGTTTCCAACAGATGGTTTACATCCTCAACCAGTAACTTAGAATCTACGATATAGTGATTTTCGTTTAGCTTTCGAATGTCAGGTAATTCATCCTCATCAAACTCATCGCGAATTTCCCCAACAATTTCTTCTAGAATATCTTCAACAGTGACTAATCCGGATGTTCCACCATACTCATCTATTAATATCGCAATATGTGTACGTTCCTTTTGCATTTTTACGAGTAAGTCATGAATTGGAACGGTCTCAATCACACGGATAATTGGATTTATATAGGTCTGGACCGAAAAGCCTTCTCGCTTCTCTTCCTCTGAAATATCAGCAGTTAAAAGCTCTTTCACGTTAATAAAGCCAACAATATTATCTTTATCACCGTTCTCAACTGGATATCGAGTGTAATTCTCCGATTTAATGGTTGCTAATATATCGGCATATGACTCATCAATAGAAATGGATACCATCTCCGTTCGAGGAACCATGATCTCTTTTGCAATTCTTTCATCAAATTCAAAAATATTGTTCATGTATTTCAGTTCATTTTTGTTAATTTCTCCACTCTTATAGCTCTCGGATAAGAGGATTCTTAATTCTTCCTCTGAGTGAGCTAATTCATGTTCGGAAGCAGGCTTTAATCCGAAAAGCCCTACAAGCTTCCGAGCTGATCCATTTAAGAACCAGATAATCGGGTACATGATTCGGTAGAACCAAATAATTGTTCCAGCAAATAATAAGGTAACCGTCTCTGCTTTCTGGATAGCAAAGGTTTTTGGTGCAAGCTCACCTACAACCACATGTAAAAATGTGACTAAGGCAAAGGCAATTCCGAAGGACAATATTTCCGTCAATGACTCATTGATATGGAAATGCTCAAATAAAGGATGCAATATTTTTTCAACAGTCGGTTCACCTAACCACCCTAAACCTAACGCGGTGATCGTAATCCCTAATTGACAGGCAGATAAATATTCATCTAAATGGGTCACCACTTTTTTAGCAGATAGTGCTCCCTTTTTCCCTTCCGCAATCAGTTGGTCAATTCTCGACATACGAACCTTTACAATAGCAAACTCTGTAGCTACGAAAAAAGCAGTTAAAGCAATTAATAAAGCAATCAAAAGTAAATTTACAGTCGTCAACGATCGGTCTTACTAAGTAAGACCTACACCTCCCAATATAGTAAAACAAAAGTTTAATTAATCAATAACAAAAGTGTCTGTATTAATGAAAGACTCTCATTTGATACATCCTTTTTTACATTCTTTAAATTCTTTTGATCCAGCTGAGCCAACACATCTGTGACCTCTTTTTCCAGCCCTTGAATCTTCAGTCTCAGTTCAAGAACATCGATTTCTTCTGCATCTTTTTCTACCACTTTTTCTTTTATTTCTTCCAGTGACATTCCGTCTTTTTTACATTGTTCAATATAATGCAGCCGTTCGATCGCCGATTGATCATAGTAGCGGTAATTCGAAGTGGAACGTTCTACTTTTAACAGTCCTAGATTGGTATAATAGTCAATGGTTCTCTTTGTAACGTTTGCTATGTCAGCTAATTCACCAATTTTCAACTTCTCAGTCCCAATGGAACCCCTCCAAACCGTCACGTGATAGTTATGAAATGAATTATACAATGAGTCTAGCTTTATAACAACTAATACGCACGATATGGAATAAAGTTTCATAGAAAAACCCCCTACATGAGGGGTAATTACTTATGTTTGAATAACTAAAACCTTTCGACCTTTAAAAGAACTTACGCTTTTTGCACTCAAAATAGCTCTTCAATGAAAACGAGGGCATTCTTCAACCGATTCTCATAGCTTCCATGTAACGTTTTATAGTTAATTTGATGCTGCTCTAACAGCCTTTTGAGGTGGTGATTGTTTTCATTTCGTGCTGTATCATCTCCATGTACGCGCAACCCATCATCCACCCATGAGACATCTGGCTCTAAAAATAACCATAAATCATAGTTTTGCAGCTTAGCTATTTCGTCTAACACTGGCTGATACACATCGTTATATAGATGGGAATAAAATTGAGTCACGATTGCTTCCGTATCAATAAACACTAACTTATTTGCTTTTTCAATTGCTTCTATTTCCTTCATTTTGTGACCATAAGCGATTTTTAAATAATCTTCCTCTATTATAATCCCTTCACACCCACCTAACTCCTCACACACCGTCCGACCGTATTCTTCTACATAGCTAGTGTTATAGATTTGGGCAAGATTTTTCGTTAGTGTCGACTTCCCACAGCTCTCCGTTCCGACGATCACTACCTTTTTAACAAAGTAAGGCTTCACGAAGTCCGGTAGGAAGGCCCAGTGGTGAAAAACTCCTTCTTCTCTGATTTTTGTCGCTGAGATTCCAACCTGTCTACGACTAGGATCAATCAGGATATGCTTAGATGTTGGATATAACTTTTCAAAAATCTCGCTGTACTCAAGTTCTGAACTAAACACAAAGTCAATCGGTTTTCCAATCTCTTCTTTGATTCTCTCAGCTCCTTGAACCCAATCGTAGTCTTCATTCCCTTGATCATCTTCAATAGATATGACTTTTACATGGGGCATATCCTTCTTTAATTGAGAAAGCCAGCGCAAACGAATACGTACGGGAATATAGCTCATTTCTGTCCCTTCACATAATTCCAGGTCCCGCTTTTCACTGTGAGATAATACTACGTACAGTTCATCCACCATCGAGGATGCATGAACAATGGCATACACATGACCAAGATGTAAAGGCAGAAATTTGCCACCAATAAAACCAGTAGTCATGTTTTACACCTCACTTTGCTTCAAGTAAAGCTTGCGCCAATTGATATATCCATAAATGCTATTCACAAGGAACGCAGACCACATAACGAGCATCGAAAAATCATTTCCTCCTTGAGAAATAAGGGCGCTCAACCAAAGGAAAATCGATAATACATTTACTGCAATCCATAACAGCCATTGTTCAGCAAACCGTTTTAACATTAAGATTTGCGCTGTCACAGACAGTACATTTGTTGCTGAGTCGGTCCATACATTGTTTCCGCCTAAATATTTTAAGAAAAACCCATAAGCAATCGTGAATATCGTTACTGTTACCACCGTGGTAACCCAGCCTGACTCGGTAAGGCTTTTAACCGCAACGTCTTCCCCTTTTACTCCATGCTCAGTTTTGTTTTTACTCCATAAATAAATCCCGATGAATTGAACGGGAAAATAAAACAACCCATTCAGCATGGCTTCCCCGTAAAGTCCATAGCCGTAAGCTATATACGCGTAAGTTGCTGTCTGAACGATCCCAAAATAATAATTAGAGATTTTTCCTTTGGCAACTAACACGACGCACAGCATTCCACTAATTGAGGATATCAGGCCTATAAGGGAATCCTCCCAAGCAAAGAAAAGGTAAATATTAATCATCGTAAAAATTGCCAACCATCCCATCTCAAAACGAGTCCAATCCTTCATCTTACTCTCTCCTTACCCTTTTAATTTTGGGTTGTACACGGACACCATTGGTTGGAAATCCGTAAATCGGTACAGCTGCGCAGGTGTTTTCGAATAACGATTTGATTTCTTTGGTTTCCCATCCTCCATCACCACTTCAAGAAACGGAAGTGTGGGAGCTTTTCTAAAAAAGGCAGCATCTGATGAGATTGCTGGGTCATCTAGCACCGTGAGTAACACCCCTTGAAGCTCTGACAAAACAAACTCCTCTGGTAAAAAATGCTGTGCCAATGTGGTCAAGGCCATATCCTTTTTGATAAACCAAAGGGCATCGTCGATGATGTTTCGGTGATCAAAAGCTAGATCAAATGCTAGTGCCTCTTCTATTGAAAACAATTGAATATCAGACGCATCCTTTGAGACTTTCCGTTTTTCTAAAGATTTCTCACTAGCTATTACATAATGCGCATTCGAGATGATCCAGCCCCTCTTGTCTCGTTCGGGGTCATCATATATTCCGAAATGCTTCATCTTTAACCCGTCGATTCCTGTTTCTTCATATAACTTTCGTTCGGCAGCTTCCATTGCTGTTTCCGTTGGTTGAACAAATCCACCGGGTAAAGCCCATTTTCCTGCTTCAATATTTAGATTACCTTCATGATTATGTTCGCTTCTCTTTATAAGTAGAATTTTTAATGTTTTTATCGGTGGTTTATAATCTCCATTGCTTTCAGATGTAATCGTGAAAACAGCAATATCACTTGTGTAACCATCTGGGGTTGTATAAGTCATGTATCTCAACTCCTCTTAATTAACAATTTGTTAATCGTTAATTAAAATATAAACTCCATGCGCTCGATAGTCAAGAAATAAAATGGAAAAAAATAACGTAACCACCAAAATGATGATTACGCCTAAAAGGAATTATATAATTTGTGCATTCATGCTTCCTTTAAAATGCTCTAATGCCCAATCATGTCCTGCTTGATTAAAGCTAGCTACTGCTTTTTCGTGTATGACGATTTTGAAGCCTTTGTTATAGGCATCCACAGCTGTATGTAACACACAAATATCCGTGCAAACACCAACCAAGTGGACGTCTGTGATGCCGCGTTCTCTTAGCTTGATTTCTAGATCCGTCCCAGCGAAAGCACTGTAGCGTGTTTTATCCATCCAATACACGTGTTCCTTCTTCTCATTTTGAAGATACAACGTGTTTAACGTCCCATACAAACGCCTGCCCTCAGTTCCTTCAATATTGTGAGGAGGATACAGTTCCGTTTCTGGATGAAAATGATCGCCCTCTTTATGCAGGTCTATCGCGAACACCACATAATCGCCTTTGTTGATAAATTCCTCAGTAATCTTGGTGATTTCTCCTTCGATGGCTATACCAGGCTCTCCACATGGCAAAGCACCCACAACAAAATCATTCGTATAATCGATATTAATCAAAGCTCTCTTCGTCATCGTTTACACTCCTCAGGAATTAGTTGTACCTTCATTGTAAAGTTAATCTTCTAGCTTTGAAAGTTTGAAACCAGTTAATCCGAATATAACGGTAATGATCGGACTCAACAAACAGAAGAACGTAAAAGGAAGATATGCTAATGTCTCTACACCTAATACTCCCGTTAAAAAGACTCCACACACACTCCATGGAACAAGTGGATTGACTACCGTCCCCGCATCTTCTAGAATTCTAGAAAGATTTTTCCCATGTAGACCCATCTTTTTGTATCTATCTTTAAAGGAACTTCCTGTTAAAAGGATCGAGAGGTATTGTTCCCCGACTAAGAAATTGATGGTAATGGCTGTTCCGGCCGTCCAAACCACAAGACTCCATACCCTATTCAACATACCGCTAATTCCTGCAAGCAAAGCTGGAAGAATTCCAAGTTTAAAAAATAATCCACCCATGGCTAACGCTAAAAGAATAAGTGAAACAGAAAACATCATGCTCTCCATCCCACCTCTAGAAAGCATGGAATCGATTTCCTCCACTCCCGTATTGGAAGAATACCCAGCAAATAGGGTGTTCATTAGTCCCTGCAGATTGATCTCCTTTTGTACAAATAACGTAACAAAAAGAGAAGTACCAATTCCTGATGCTAAAGTGATAATCGCTGGAACTTTTTTGATCGCTAACAGTGCTAACACTACAAATGGCAATAAAGAATACCAATGAACAAGATCATTGTCTTTCAAACTAGCCTTTAAAAGATCTAAATTGGCAAAGTTCGCAGCAGATTCTGCCGGTGACAAGATAACAAATAATAGGAAGGATAAGATAAACGCCGGGACCGTTGTCCAAGCCATATTTCTGATGTGATCAAACAAGTCTACGTGAACAGTAGAAGATGCCAAAATCGTTGTATCTGATAGAGGTGACATTTTATCTCCAAAAAACGCACCAGAAATCACGGCTCCAGCTGTTATAGCATCTGAAAGTCCCAGGGCAGTGGAAACACTCATAAAGGCAACGCCGATGGTCGCTGCAGTCGTTAAAGAACTCCCGATACTCATGCCAATAATAGCGGTCACCGCAAACACAATCGCATAGAACCATCTGTCGCTAACGACTTCAAGCGCTAAGTAGATAAAAGTAGGAATCGTTCCACTTTCCATCCAACTACTAATGAGCATCCCGATAAAGAGAAAAATAAATACGGCCCCTGCTCCAGATTTAGCTCCATTAATGATCGCCTCTTCCAATTCTTTAACGGATACCTTCTTATAGATACCGTAAAGAAACAGTCCCATGATCGCTAAAACAATCGGAATATGAGGAACTGCACCTGCAAATATAAGAGAATAGCTGATTCCCCCGATAACTATCAAGGAGATAATAAAAGCTTCAATTGGTTTTAATGTTAGTACGCTGTCTTGATTCATGATGTTTTCCTCCAATAAGGGTTTTGAGCCAAAGAAAAAAGCCCTCACGCCAATAGGGACAAAGGAGCTCCGCGTTACCACCCTAATTCATATAAGAATAGCAGACTTTCCACCTTATAAAATACGGAAGGTCACTATTTTACTTAAACGCTTTTTAGCATTAAAGTATGTTACTAATATAATAATTTACTAGGTTTCTGTCAAGAGTAAAACAAAAAAGCAGTGAGTCCTAAGAAGAACCTCACTGCTTTTACCATTAAACCTCTAATCGAATTCGATTTCCCGAAGGATCTGCCGTAATAAATGCGCCATTCTCCTCCGTAACCGCTACGCCCATTCCTTGTAACTGAGAGATGATCTGCTCTCTCTTTTCTGCACTAGGAAGCACCATCGTATAAGATTCCATGCCAACGCTGTTTTCAGCAGCAGGCGGGGCACCCACACCATTCCATGTGTTCAATCCAATATGGTGATGGTATTTACCAGTAGAAATAAATAATGCCTGGCCTCCGTATCGAGTAACAACCTCGAATCCGAGTCCCTTTGTATAAAACTCCTCTGTTTTCTGTAACTCTGACACATGAAGATGGATATGACCCATAATCGTGCCTGCTGGCATTCCGTTCCACGCTTCTCCTTCTCCCTCAGCAAGAAGGCTTTCCGCATCTAAAGCAACCGTGGCCATTTCCACTTCTCCATTATTCCAACTCCAATCAGAAGCAGGTCTGTCTGCATACACTTCAATTCCATTCCCATCTGGGTCAGCTAAATAAATCGCTTCACTTACCAAATGGTCGGATGCGCCTTGTAGTGGATAACGTACCTGGAGAAAATGCTTTAGTAATCTTCCTAAATCTGCACGAGTTGGTAAAAGTAATGCAAAATGATATAAGCCAGTCGTTCGTCCTTGCTTCGGAACGACATCATTCGGTTCTTGAATAGAAACAAGTATTGTTTTTCCGTCAGCTGTTAGGTCAGCGGTTCTGTTTGTTTGATGTAACACCTGTAATCCAATGACTTCTTGGTAAAACGTAAGCGAACGTTCTAAGTTTGCTACTTTTAGGTTTACTTGGCTAACAAATGTATTTGGTTCACGATGAAATCCCATTTTTCAATCTCTCCTTTAGTATATTTCTTCATGTATAGTTATCATTTACTGTTTATCTTTTAAATAAAAGTTAGTAACTTACTTTATGTAAGTAATTATATTTTCATAATGAACAAACGTCAAGTAAGTATTTTATAAAAAATAATTTAATTATTAAAAAAAGGGGTTATAATAGAAGGAAGGAGTGATTGTCATGGATAAATCCATTTGTCCTAGATTTGAAAAAGCGATGGGGATTTTAAGCCAAAGATGGACCGGCTTAATCATTTACCAATTACTAGGTGGCCCTCAGCGTTTTTGTAGCCTAGAATCATCTATTGGTGTAAGTGGTCGTGTGCTTTCAGAGAGGTTAAAGGATCTGGAGAATGAAGGCATTGTGAAGCGTGATGTATTCCCAGAAACTCCTGTTCGAATTGAATATTCACTAACTGATAAGGGAATCGCCCTGGAGCCTCTTATGAGAGATATAGAAAAATGGTCACAGAACTGGCTACAAGCATAACAAAAGGGTTGCAATTCAATGATTGCAACCCTTTTTCATTAGTTCGTTACGGTTTTACTGTCTTTGCCTTTGTTTGTTAACTTACGTAAATATGGCAATGCGTAACGATCTAGTCCGAATAAACCAGCGTTTGCACCAGCAGTGATGATTAAAAAGCCCATTAAGATATCTGTAGGATTATGAGAAACCGTCCCTGCTAATAAGAATGAAAAGTTCATAACTATTCCGAAGAAAGAAGCTGCTGTTGTTAAGCAACCTAAAATTAAACCTAAACCTACTAAAAATTCACCCCATGGAACCATAAAGTTAAACAGCTCCACATTCGGTAAAGCAACACTTTCTAGGAATGACGTATACGCACCAAACACTGCACTTCCATCTGGACCTACCACCGGATTTTTAATGGCATTTCCAATAAAGCCACTTGCATCAAATGCCCCTCCGCTAATTTTCCCCCAACCTGCTGTTAGAAAGCCGTATCCTAAATACAATCGAATCACTGTAACAATCCCTGCAGCAATGTTATTATTTCTCCACCATTTGTTAATCATATGAATCTTCCTTTCAAAAATAAAAAGTATTATTTCTATGCCCTAAGATTAACATTCTCAATTTCAAATATCATTACTTCAAAGTATTGTTCAAATAATTGCTACAAAGTTATGGATTTTTTGTGAATAAATTCACAATATATGATAAAAGAAAAATACAGCCGACTATACGTCAGCTGTACGTTATAAATTAAGCATTCGGATAAATCTTTTTCAGTGCTGCCTTCATCTCCGGCTTCACCTTAATTTTCGAACGAATCCCTTGAGCCATTTCTTCCGCCTTGTCGATTTCCTCAGCATGCCCTAATCCTAACAAGGTACCAATCGCTATTGTACCTGTACGATTGCTGCCTCCACCACAATGGAAATACACTTTCTTGCCTTCGTTATAGGAAGAAATCACTTCATCAATGGCCTTTTTTACAGACTCTTCTTGGTGCTCTTCATCATCAACAATTGGCTGATGAATTCGGTTGTATTTAGACTCTTCTGTTGGAGCCTCCGCGCGCAAATCATAGATCACGTCAACTTTCTCATTTTCCATAACAAGATCAACTTGATCCGCTCCACCGATAAAAATTCGATCCTTGATTAAAGCCTGATAGTTTTTTTCACTCATCTGGGGTATCCTCCTGTTAGCAACAATCGCTTTCGTTTCCAACAAGTACAAAAGCGGTTCGCTCTTCATTAAGTCCTAAAATCAGATCTCCGATGTGATCCTCTATATGCGGATCGATTGCTACTTGTATCTCATTAATGGTAACAACTTTATCATTTTCTTCCGGCTCATCCAGAGCCAGCCCTACTTGTGGGCGTCCTCAGCCAAAGCCCGCAAAATATACGCGAAGACCATTGGCCGCTTGTTCTGCAAATACTTGCTTTAATTGATCACGTGCTTCATTAGTGATTTGCATCGTATTCATCCTCTCTAGTATGTTTTACTCCACCAATGCTTTTAAGTGTTCGTAACCAGATCGTTCCTCATTCATCAGTGGAACAATGGCACATTTTGCTGAAATATCTTCTACCTTTTGAATCCACTGCTCCTCTGCGATGGCACGTCCCTTTAGCACCGGATCCTTTGTATCCGTTGCATAAAGACTTTGGTTAATCACCCACCACTGCGGGACAATCTCTGCTCTTTTCAAATCCTCCTGCAAACGCTGTGCTTCCAATACGGGAGTTGCTTCCGCTAACGTCACGATAACAACCGCTGTTTCCTGATCATTTCTTAGGCGTGGCAAAAGCTTTTGAACACTCTCTGGTACTTCTCCTGTTGAACGGGAAAGCTCTTTATGATACGACTGTGCTGCATCTAATAATAGCAAAGTATGTCCGGTTGGAGCTGTATCAATCACCACGATTTCATCCTTCGATCGGTCCACCACTTCAGCAAACGCTCGAAAGACGGCAATTTCCTCTGTACAAGGTGAATTTAAATCTTCCTCTAAATAAGCAAGACCTTCTTCATCCAAGTTCTGGCCCGCAGTCGAAAGCACTTCTTTTTTATACATCTCCACCTCATGCTTTGGATCAATTCTGCTAATGGTAAGATCGGGATATTCTTGGTTTTCAAACATTAGCTCCAAATGGGCCGCCGGGTCTGTTGTGGTTATATGCACTTTATGACCTTTTTCCACTAAGCCCACCGCGATGGCCGAGGCAATTGTAGTTTTCCCTACTCCCCCTTTTCCCATCGTTAAAATAACTCGGGTTTGTTGAGTAGAAAAATGATTCACTAGTTGTTCTAAGTCGGGAAGTGTGTGTCCTTTTTCAAGCTCTCCTGCCAATTGAACAGGTGGAATCGAATAATGCTTCAACAGGTAACGCAAATGCTCTAACCCTGTTAAAGAATACGAAACATATGGCAAGGAGTAGATGACCGCTTGCTTTAATTCAACTGGTAACTGACTCACCGCGTTTCTTTGCTTTTTATAAAAAGCTGTAGAAATCTTATCATCAGGAAAATACGTTTTTAGTATTCCGTTAATGATTAACGCTTGATTTTGTATGCCAATTTCTTTTAGTTCCTTAGCTGCCCGATTGGCCTCATATAGGGATGATTCATCCGGTCTAGCAACAAGAACGAGCATCGTTTTAGCAGAATCGGATAAGGCTTGAACCGTTTTTGCATATAAATCCTTTTTCTCTCCTAGTCCTGACAGCGGTCCTAAACAAGAGGCACCATGGGTACTTTCCTCTAAAAAACCACTCCAAGCTGATGGTAATTGAAGCAAACGAAGCGTATGTCCCGTTGGAGCCGTATCAAAAATGATATGGTCATAGGCATTTACAAGCGCTGAATCGGCTAAAAGACTCGTAAATTCATCGAATGCCGCAATTTCTACCGTACATGCTCCGGATAATTGTTCTTCCATCGTTGCTACGACCGAATCGGGTAGTACCCCTCGATACGGTCCAACAACCTTTTCACGATATGCTTTCGCTGCTTGTTCCGGGTCTAAATTACAAGCAAATAAATTCTTCACCTGTGGAATTTCTGCTGGAATATTCGTGAGTTCGAGTTCTAAAACATCTTGAAGATTAGAAGCTGGATCTGTGCTTACAAGTAGAACCTTCTTTCCTTCATCCGCGAGCGCGACAGCCGTTGCACAGGCAGTCGATGTTTTCCCTACTCCACCTTTACCTGTAAAAAACATAAACGGCGTATGAACAGCAGTTTTGGGATCAAATGGTTGAAACATCACCTTACACCTTCCATCGGTTAAATTAGGTTGATTTTATTCGTAACCTTCTTCTTCTCTAATTCGGTCATATCGATACCAAACCACTGAGCAAGGGTTTCGTTTGATGGATAGCTTCCTGATTGACTGATTTCCCCATTGACTAACGTAATTGGTAGCGAATCTGGCCCTTTTTCATGCAAAAATTGGTTCACCTTCGTATTTTCAGCAAACTTCCCAGGGTCACTCGCCAAGTTATACCTTTTAATATCAAAGCCCTTTTTTTCTAAAATAAATACAGAAGTAGCCATTCTTGTTAACTCAGGATCGACACTTGGTCCACACACACCCGTTGGACAGCAAAGAGCAGGATCAAAGATTTCAACTTTGGTCATTTGAAACACTCCCTTTTAATTTTATAAGCATATACTTATATACAAAGCAGAAAACATCCCAGAGATGTATTCATCCCCGGGGTATTATGCTTATTTACCTGTTTCAGCAAATGTTTTGATTCGATCACCGATTTCATCACGAACACGTTGGAAAAATGCCCATTTTTCTTCTTCTGTTCCTTCTGCTTTCGCTGGATCATCAAAGCCCCAATGCTCACGCTTCACATGTGGAGGAGTTACTGGGCAATGGTCTGCCGCGTGTCCACATAGAGTGACCACTAAGTCCGCATTATTTAAGATTTCAGGATCAATCGTGTCAGATGTTTGATTGGAAATATCGATATCCGCTTCTTTCATTGCCTTTACTGCATTCGAGTTCAAACCGTGTGCCTCAAGTCCAGCACTTTTCACATCCCACTCTTCTCCTAAGTGTTTTTTCGCCCAACCTTCAGCCATTTGGCTTCTGCAAGAATTTCCAGTACATAAAAAGTAGATTGTTTTTTTCGTCATGTTTTTCTTCTCCTTTTAGTGAATGATTAGTAACCAAATATAGAGCCCAACCAACGTAATGAATAATGTTGGGATGGTTAGAATAATACCTGTTTTAAAATAAGTACCCCATGAAATTTTGACTCCCTTTTGTGATAAAACATGTAGCCATAAAAGAGTCGCAAGCGATCCAATCGGGGTGATTTTCGGGCCAAGGTCCGAACCAATTACATTCGCATAGACAAGTGCTTCTCGAATAACACCCGTTGTATTTGTGTCAGCAATCGCTAACGCATCAATCATCACGGTAGGCATATTGTTCATCACTGACGATAAAATCGCAGCTATAAAGCCCATTCCTAGCGCGGCTGCGAACAATCCTTGATCAGCCGTTACTTGAATCAGGTCTGATAATAAATTCGTTAAGCCTACATTTCGCAGGCCGTAAACGACCACATACATCCCAATCGAGAAAAAGACAATGGCCCATGGTGCTCCTTTTACAACTGTACGAGTGTTGACAGCCGGACTTCTTCTGCCCATAAAGAGGAAGAAAATCGCAACAATTCCAGCGATAATGGAAACAGGAATTCCTGTAAACTCACTCGCAAAATACCCAATCAGAAGAACCGCTAAAACCAACCAAGAAAGACGGAACATCTTCTGATCTCGTATCGCCTCCACCGGTTGTTTCAGCTGCGTTAGGTCATAGGATTTTGGAATACTTTTTCGGAAATATAGATAAAGAACCAGAATGCTCGCCGCTAACGAAAAGAAGTTTGGAACAATCATCCTTGAAGCGAATTCAGCAAAGCCGATGCCAAAAAAGTCAGCAGAAACAATATTCACCAGGTTACTAACGACAAGTGGTAACGAAGTGGTGTCAGCAATAAACCCACTCGCGATAATAAATGGAAACACCATTTTCTCATTGAATTGTAAGTTTCGAACCATCGCAAGGACGATTGGTGTGAGAATCAATGCCGCTCCGTCATTCGCAAAGAATGCCGCAACGATCGCACCTAAAATCGAAACATACACAAACATAAGAACACCGTTTCCTTTTGCGGCCCGAGCCATATGTAGTGCTGACCACTCAAAGAAACCAATTTCATCAAGTATTAAAGAAATGATAATAATGGCGATAAATGCTAAGGTCGCATTCCAAACGATGCTTGTTACATCAAGAACATCCTTAAAATCAACCACTCCAACAAGCAACGCCAGGATTGCCCCACCACATGCGGACCAACCAATCGACAACCCCTTCGGCTGCCAAATAACTAAAACTAGTGTCAGCAAAAAAATCACTGATGCTAAAACAATAGATGTCACAAATGAACCTCCTTATTCACAACAAGAAATACGTAAACCTTGTTTTTCTAATTCATCCAGTCTGTAGCCTTGATCGGGTAAATTCTTAAGAACATCCCTCAAGAAGGGATAGTATTCACTTTCCTTATTTAAGGAATAAATAATCCACTGTCCTCTTCTTGATTCCTTAACAATTCCCTTATCCTTTAGCTTTCTTACATGCTGGCTAATCGCAGGCTGACTGGTTTTAAACATTTCCACAAACTCACAGACACAGCAATCATGGGAATCTAAAATTTTAACGATCGTTAATCGTGTTTTGTCTCCTAGCAGCTTTAAGACATTAGCGACTTCTTCAATCTCAATGACAGATTCTTGTTGCATGGAAACACCTCCTAATTGGCCATTAGAATACGTTTATCTTTCCCAAATGTTTGTTGCTAATAAGTATATAATCGATTACTTATATAATAATACACTTATATATTCAGCTCAATCAGATTTTTGTAAAGCTTTTGTAAAAAATAAAATCAAATTTTTTTGATTAAATAGTTGCCAATACCTACCACTGGAAGTATAATACAGTATATCAAGTATTTTTGATTAAAGGAGAACGAAAAGTGAAACAGTTCATTCCCTTAACGGACGTAACTCATACAAAAAATGCAACTAATGAAGAGATCCCACTGCAAAGCAAGCTTGAAACATATGAAGCAAAATTCAAAGCCCTTGCAGATCAAAAACGACTATACATCTTACACCTTTTGGTTCAACAAAACTCGAGCTGTGTTTGTGATTTGAGTGAGTTGATTGACATGCCTCAATCCAAGCTTTCGTATCATTTAAAGATTTTGCTTGATGCCGGTTTAATCACGAAAGAAACAAAAGGTACATGGAGCTATTACCAAGTAAACACCGAAGAAATCAATCACCTATTGTCCCCTGAGCTTTGCTGCCTATTTAGACCTAGCTGCTGTTAGGTTTTCTTTTAAAAAGATTAAATCAATTTTTTTTGATTAATACATCAATATATTTTGATTAAAGGAGACGATCACATGTTTTATCAAGACTATCATGCTATCGCAAAGCTTAAGCAACAGGAAGTAGAAAGAAATGCAAGACACGCTTGGAAGTTTTTTGAGAGAGAAGAATCAAAAAAAATCTCTATCCCCGTTCCCCGTAAAGATCCAAATTGCTGTGTCACACCGGCTAACGCTTAATATTGAAAGGAGGTGAATCCAAAATGAGCTTTTTGAAGAAATTAGTAAGAAACAATCAGAATTCAGATTGCTGTGGTGTGGAAATTAAAGAAGTTAGTGAGAAGGATGAAAAGAATAGCGCTTGCTGTGGTGGTGCAGATCAGACGAAGTGTTGTTAATAGATATATAGGGGATGGCTCGAATGGTTATGTTCGTGCCATTCTTTTTTAGTTGCTTGGTATTTGGACTTGCTCCTTCATTTTCCTCATTCATCTGTCTAAATCCCTAATGCATTCGGACTCTCTCCTCCTTTTTCCAGTCAATTCCTGTCCCAATCACCACTGCATTTGGACTCTCTACTCCTTTTTCCTACGAGCCCTGTCCCAATCACCCTCCTATTCAGACTCTCTCTTCCTTTTTCCTACGAGCCCTGTCCCAATCACCCTCCCATTCGGACTCTCTCCTTCATTTTCCTACGAGCCCTGTCCCAATCACCCTCCCATTCGGACTCTCTCTTCCTTTTTCCTACGAGCCCTGTCCCAATCCCCCCCCTATTCAGACTCTCTCTTCCTTTTTCCTACGAGCCCTGTCCCAATCACCCTCCCATTCCGACTCTCTCCTTCATTTTCCTACGAGCCCTGTCCCAATCACCCTCCCATTAGGACTCTCTCCTTCATTTTCCTACGAGCCCTGTCCCAATCACCCTCCCATTCCGACTTGCATCGGTTTTTCCTTGCATCACCTGTCCAAACATCTCTCCCCCACCAACCCTTCAGTAAGTTAACAACACACTCAACTTATTAATTGACATTCCCTAAAATTCTAACTATATTTATATAGACCGATCTCTATAATTTCTAAAAGGATGACTTCATACGATGAAAATCAAAAAAGAACATACAAAAGAGATTATTTTACAAACAGCTTCTCGCTTGTTTCAACGTCAAGGATATAGCGCGACCGGGGTTAATCAAATTATTGAGGAGAGTGGTACGCCTAAAGGATCGTTGTATTACCATTTTCCAAAAGGGAAAGAAGAAATTGCTTTAGAAGCGATTAACTTGATGAAGCAGGATGTTCTGAAGCAAACCGCAAAGGATCTTGCTTCCACAGATAATCTGATTCAAGCCTTTCAACAGCATGTGAACAATATTGCTTTATTTTTTGATTCACCATGCAGCTTAGAAGGGTTAAAAATTGGTCTACTTGCTGCAGAAACGGCGAATACTCATGAAACGCTTCGACTTGCTTGTGAAAAAACCTTCAAAGAATGGCAGGATCTTTACGCAGAAAAGCTTGAACAAAATGGCTACGAAACCACAAAGGCTCGAGAGCTTGCCGTTACCATCAATGCTATGCTTGAGGGTGCAACAACCCTTTCATTAACTAGTAAGAATGGGGATACTTTACGGGTGATTGCTAACCATATTCCCACTTTACTCAGCAATAAGAACAACTAGGAGGATAATAATATGAATATCGATACCCAACTGGGCCAAACGAAGGTCATGGAAAAGAAAGAATACAAAGTACTTCCGATTCTTGTCTCCTTCCTTATCGCTGGCTTTATTGGTCTGTTTAGTGAAACAGCTTTAAACATGGCACTTGGTAGTTTAATAGAAGACTTTGCAATCAAAGAAACGACGGTTCAATGGTTAACGACCGGTTACCTTCTGACACTTGGGATTTTAGTTCCCGTCTCAGGCCTTATCTTACAGTGGTTTTCGACCCGACAATTGTTCATTGTTTCACTTGCCCTCTCCATTATCGGAACGTTCATCGCAGCCGTTGCCCCTACCTTCGCTGTCTTAATGTTAGCACGTGTGGTGCAAGCAATGGGAACGGCGGTAATGTTGCCATTGATGTTCAACACGATTTTATTAATTGTTCCACCGTATAAACGTGGGAAAATCATGGGGCTCATGGGCCTTGTCATCATGTTTGCCCCTGCAGTAGGACCCACTCTATCTGGTCTTATTTTAAAAAATCTTTCATGGCACTGGATTTTCTGGATCTGCCTTCCGTTATTAATCGTTGCTCTAGTTTTTGGATATTTCTATATGCAAAATGTATCCACACCAACGAAGCCTAAGATTGATGTGTTATCGATTGTTTTATCAACGATTGGATTTGGCGGAGTGGTGTACGGATTTAGTTCTGCCGGTGAAGGCGGTGGCTGGGGAGATCCTACCGTGATTACTGCCATTTCAATTGGTTTGATCGGACTTCTCTTATTCTGTATCCGTCAAACAAAAATGAATCAGCCGATGCTTAATCTTCGTGCGTTTAAATACCCGATGTTTGTGGTTGGATTATTATTAGTTTTGATTTGTATGATGGTTATTTTATCGTCCATGATTCTTTTGCCACTATACTTACAAACATCTCTTGCATTAAGTACGTTTGCTGCCGGACTTCTTCTTTTACCTGGTGGAATTGTGAACGGGCTACTATCCCCTGTCATGGGTAGCTTATTTGATAAATTTGGACCAAAATGGTTAGTCATCCCAGGTCTTGTGATTGTCACTGGCTCATTATTCGGTTTCTCAACAATCGATTTAGAAACGTCTTCTGCGTTTCTGATTGCGATGCATATCTTGATGATGGTTGGCGTTTCAATGATTATGATGCCAGCTCAAACCAATGGGTTAAACCAATTGCCACGTGAACTGTATCCAGATGGAACAGCCATTATGAATACCCTGCAGCAGGTGGCTGGTGCGATTGGAACAGCAATAGCGATTTCGATTTTATCATCTGGTACCGAAGATTATTTAAAGAACGTGACAGATGCAACAAATCCGCTCAATCCATTACTAGCCTTTACTTCAGGGGTACAGGATGCCTTTATTTTTGCGATTATTATTGCTGTAGTAGGGGTTATCGTTAGTATGTTTATTAAAAGAGTTCATGTGGAGCATCAAGCTTCATAAACAAGGAAACAGAGCTAATTGCTCTGTTTTTCTTTACGCAACATATTTGTTATCTTTTGAAGGGCATTACAACATCAATCTGGCTCCCTGGCGTCGTTCATCACTCTTTTAAACTACTAAGCATATAAAAATTTTGAAAAATATTCATATCAAGAGTAGAATAACGAAAAAGAATCCATAAAGTAAAACGGGGAATAAAGATGAAGTTACAGCAGCTAAAATATGTGATAGAAGTGGTGGCGTGTGGTTCGATTAATGAAGCTGCGCGTAGATTATATATCTCGCAACCTAGTTTATCAAAAGCGATTAAAGAGCTTGAAAAAGAAATAGGGATTACCATTTTCACTCGTACATCTACAGGAATTACGCTTTCTACAGATGGAGCTGAGTTTCTTGGGTATGCTAGGCAGGTAGTGGAACAAGCGGAATTGCTAGAGCGCCGTTACTTTAATACAGCTCCTTCTGAACAACTCTTTTCCGTTTCCACCCAGCATTACGCATTTGCAGTTAACGCATTCGTTGAAATGATAAAGAAACACGGCGAGGATAAATACCAATTTACATTAAGAGAAACAAGAACCTATGAAATCATTGAAGATGTCAAAAATTTACGAAGCGAAATAGGCATTTTGTATGTGAGTTCTTTTAATGAAAAAGTAATGATGCCGTTACTAAAAGAGCGAGGGTTAGATTTTGAAGTTCTTTTTCAAGCAAAGCCCCATATATTTGTCAGTACTCAAAATCCGCTTTCTAAGAAATCAACGGTTACGTTAGAGGAGTTAGAAGAATTTCCACGTCTTACGTTTGAACAAGGTGAGTATAACTCGTTTTATTATTCAGAAGAACTATTTAGCACGATTCCTTGTAAAAAAAGCATTCAGGTTAGTGATCGCGCCACCCTTTTTAATCTGTTAATTGGGTTGAATGGGTATACAATATCTACTGGCATTTTAAGTGAAGATTTAAATGGATCCGATATTGTATCTGTGCCTCTGGAGGAAGGCGAACTGATTACGGTCGGCTGCGTCGTCAATAAAAAAACACAACTTAGCCGGATCGCTAAATTGTATTTAGAGGAACTCAAGCAAATCATTGATTTGTATTTAACGTAATATAAGAAAGGGGGAGGGATCAAAATCCCCTTCCCCATGTCGAACTTAGCGGTTTAATCTATATTTTTCAATCAAATATTGTACGCCATACAATAAATACGCTTTATAGTGTATGTAGAAAAAAAACTGGACACGACTTAGCCCGTTTAAACTGATGATTTTAAATTTTTTCAGTATATCCATCAAAACAAATGCAAAGAGTCCATCTGAAATCACATTAAGTAGCACAAACTTTTTAAAATTCCCATACGAATACTTCAGTAGCCACATGGTAAAAGGCATGTAAGGGCCGATACTAAAAGGAAGTTCATCTTTAAAAAAAGATTTATAACCATCGTAAAACTTCCACCAGTTCCTCCTGTGTCCGTAAATATGATTAATGATTTCAAATACCACAATAAATATTCCGGTGAAAGAATAACGCTTGAAGCTTTTCTTTCCGATAAACAATAAAGATAACCACGGAATGGCTATGATCGATAGATTAAAAAGCAAGTGCCTCCTCTTGATCATGCAACGATTTCACCTCAACCGGTTTTAGTTATTTTTATTAAATTGTCCAATTCCAACAAAAAAATCCATCTTTTAGTTTCATATCCTCGATGAATTTCAATAGCTTGCTGAATTTTTGATGAAATGATCTTCATAAGCCCGATGAACTTCATTAGCTTGTGAAATTCTCGATGAAATGATCTTCATAACCCTAATGAACTTCATTAGCTTGAGGAATTCTCGGTGAAATGATCTTCATAACCCTGATGAACTTCATTAGCTTGGGAAAATTCCGATGAAATGATCTTCATACCTGTATATAGAACAAAAAAAAGACAGCCCTTAAGGCTGCCTCCACTCATTATTTGGAAAGGATGTTTGTGATCACCCGCAATAGTAAAACAAACAAAATACTACCGATTAAAGCTGGTAGAATCGCAATGCCTGCAAATGATGGTCCCCAAGCTCCTAGTAGCATCCCACCAATCCAAGCACCAATGATTCCGCAAACAATATTCCCAATGATCCCATAGGGTAGATTGTTTCCAGCAATTATACTCGCTAACCACCCGATGATACCGCCTACGATCAAATAAAGAAGTAATCCCATATGTATGTCCTCCTTTGTGATGGTAGTAAACTAGTACCCGGATCATCAAATATTTAAACTTAGATAATTTCTAATACTCTTCCCTTAAAGCTCTCATACACATATGACCAAAGGGTTTTGTCTTCAACATAGCTTTTTCTTAATTTGCCAAAGACTTCTTTTTGTTTTTCCGCAAAAGTTGGGTCTTCTTTGGCTGGCAGGGTGGCACGGAGCTCGTCAACCATTTGTTGAACTTCCGGTGCGCGTGGGCCCCATTTTCCTACCAACTCACCTTGCTCATTTAAAATCAAAATCATCGGGATCGCACGTCCGCCGTTTGTTAGGTGTCGGTCAATCAAATCGGTGTCAGAGTCACGTAAGGTGACACGCATGTCAATGTTTGCCTCTTCGGCTAGCTTGCGAATGACTGGGTTAATCATCATGGCATCTCCACACCAATCTTCTGTAATGGTTAAGAAGTGAAGTGAATGTTGTTTTAGTGTGTCAACCAAGCCGTCTTCAGGTAATTGAAATTGCTCATACACGGCAAAGCTTTCCTCTTTTAATGTACTCATTTCGTCCATGTATGCTTGAATCGACTTTCCTTCTTCGAAATATTGCTGTTCTGATTTCATACGGTAGGCACCTCTCTTCTAATTCTATGTACTTACTATACCAAATAAAAGCAGTGTGATTCTTGTTAGAAGCACACTGCTTTCGAATCTTATTTAGACTGACTTGCTAGCCATTCCATAAGGGTGATTTCTTTTCCATCAATTGTTGTTTTTACGTCGTTGTTGTACACGTAGATCCATGACCAGTGACCATTGTACTCGTATGGCGTACCGTCTACATCTTTGTACAAGCCTGAAGTATCTACCACGTTATCGAATAGAGATAAGTGTACATTTGGAGCACCCGCTGCCACTAAACGCTCATACGTTGGAACCGTATAATTGTTCACATTTACAACTGGATCATTTGCAGCAGTAACAAACCAAGTTGGTACGTTTTTCATATCTTCAATTTGCTCATCTGTAATGAGTGTGTCAGCTAGCGCTTCACAAGTTGGAATAGCAGCAGCGAAATATTCTGGATAATCACGAATCATGAGCATCGTCATGTATCCACCGTTTGAGTCTCCACCGATATAAATTCGGTCAGTGTCGATGTCTTTATTGTTAGATACATAGTCTTGAATCAAGCTCATTAGGGCTTCTTCATATTTTGACGTTCCATCACCAAAGCCAGTGAGACCGTCCATCCAGAATGTTGGTGTTTGAGGAGCTAATACGTAAGCACCATCAAAGTATGATTGAATTTCATCGGAAGCCCAGTTCACAGCCTTGTTTCCTGAAATCGGAATCGTTGGATCTGTTCCACCTTCACCTGCACCATGTAACCAGATGACGAGAGGATTTTTCTTGTTATCCTTCTTCGGCTCAAAATCCGCATAAGTGAGTGTCACATCGTCATATGTAGCTTCACCTGTAGAGAACTCATCCACTAGCTCTCTTACACCACCGGAGAATGTATCAATAGTTAAGTTTGAAATCATTCCAGCTGGTGTGACAATTGGTTCTTGCTGTTCGATCGTATATTCGTTGTCTGTCCAATCATTAAATCCTGTTGTTTGCCAGTCATAGTTCATGGCATTGCCTAGCGGTTCATTAGGTCCGATTTTCATTTCTAGCACTACGTATTTCCCTGTAGCTACGGCTGGATTTCCGTCTTTGTCAGCTACATACGCGTTTGTGATTGTACGTTTACCTTCATTTAACACTGGTTGTGCTAAACGAGCATCACTGATTTTTACATTTACTTCAAAAGTATCTGTTGTTACAGAATTAACCGGAACAGGTCTTCCTAAATCCACAATGACCTTCGTAATCGCTGGTCCCCAGTCTTCAATTTCTGTAACGGTTTGATAAGAGGTTGGTTGTGTTTTCAAGTCCTTTGCCATCACTCCACTACTAAATGAAAAAGTCGTACATGCTACTAGTGATAATAGAAATGCCTTTCTTGCTTGTTTTCTCATTCTCTTTAACAATGACAATTCCTCCTACGAAATCATTTATTTAAGCGTTTACATTTTTGATTTTAGTAGGAATAAAAGTTTTCGTCTTGTCCTTTTCTAGCTAAAAAAACGTCAATTCTTGATTAGGTACTTTCGACTCCCTGCGATATTGACTAGGCGCGAGCTTATACACCGACTTGAATACTCTATTAAATGACTTCTCATTTGGAAAGCCATTTTTTAAAGCAATCTCTAGTATAGAAAGGTCGGAATTCACTAGATCGCGATGCGCATATTCGAGCCGAACCGCATTGATATAATGCAGAAGGGTGACACCAATATGCTTCGTAAAAAAGCGAGATAAATATTCTGAAGTAATCCCAAATTCATCGGCAATCATCGTTAAAGATAGTTTCTGTTGATAGTTTTCCTTAATAAAATCAAAAATCTGAGCCAATCGGTCCAGATGCTTTTTTGAATGAATGTTCGGGTGACTTTCCTTAGGGACTTGAAAATACTTTAATAACACGTACAGTAATTCATACGATAATGCTGTTATTTTCACATAAGAAAAATGGTCTTTTTCTCTGTTCAAGTAGGCATCTGTCATCTGGTCTAAAATCTTCCTTAACTCATGAAGCTGTTGAAGTCGGTCTTCGTCCTGTTCCCCGACTGATACACAATCAAAAGCCACTTCATCTATTTTTACACCCTTCTCCTTTAACAACTCAGGAGGGATAAATACCGATAAAGCTTTTTTTCCCCTACCTCTTTCAACCGTAAAGGAATGGATCGAATTTGAATTAATAACCACAATATCTCCTTCACGAGAGGTATAGGTCCTCCCATCAACATAAATCTCTTCAATTTTTCCGGAAAGAACATAAGAGATTTCAATGCTCTCATGCCAATGATTTGGGATATATCCTGCTTCGTCCGATACGTGATAAATGATTTTAATTGGGAAGAGCCCTTCTGTTTCCACCCATTCATACGCGTATTCCATCTAATCCCCCCTCAACAAATACAAACAGACCTAAAAGCTACCTTATTTAGGTTTCGCTCGAAGGCTGGGAAAATCCTTTTTTTCAACAGTGTAAGATTTTACTATAATGATAGGAATATCTATTTGATAGTTCTTAATACGAGTTTGAGAGAGCAAGGGATTCCAGCATCGTTCCCTAGTCCAAGACTGACGATTAGAAAAAAAGCAGTAGAATCTATAAGATATCTACTGCCTTCCATATATGAGGTTAATTCGAATGAGTGGGATACTATTCGTACTTGCCTCCCTTCCACCTATACAAAATAATATGATGATATACAGGGTCAAACAATGAGTTTGAGGAAAACTCCTCTACTACTTCCACCTTACCTGTTAGATCTACTCCTTGTGATATAAATCCTTCGAGAACACTATTGGTTAACAAGATATCCTTATTTTTATAATACGATTGATCATGTAAGAATTTTGAGTATGTGTTAATTTCCTTATGAGGAAACGATGTATCTAAATACGTAAAAACCCTCGATTCTTCCCAAGTATAAATAACAAAAGGTTCTTTTTGATTCTCCAAATAAGCCCCCAATTGATAGGTCGCTGGAAGCTCGTTTGCCTGCTCTTTTAATAAAAGCGTAGTTTGGTAAGCTTGAACAGACAATAGTAATAATGAAAAGGCGATCATAAAGGTGGTTTTCCATTTCGAAAAAACCATCGAAAATAAACAAAATATCCCTAGAGTAATCAGAGGAATAATATGCCTTGGCTTTTCTACATTCTGTGCAAATAACACCCATAAAAAATAAACAACGATCAGTATGGTGAAAAGTTGGAATAAATAGTTTGACTTGATTCTTTTCCAACTGATAGCCCGAAAAAAATAAATAAACATTACTGCAAACATACTTATTAGAATAAAGGACCTTATCCCAATCCCTGTCCAGCCTATGTTTTCGATGATTAGTTGATACATACGGCTAAAAAATGATTGGTCGACCGAGGTGGCTGCACCACCCCAATCATTGAAATGACCGCTCGTAAAAGACAGAGCGAGTTTCATAAAACCGACGAAGCCCCCCTCCGTAAGTGCGACTCCACTAACCCAAAGCAACTGAAAAAGAACAGCTAGAAGTCCTAGGGGCACCATGTCCTTCAGTGGCAATTGGTTTTTTTTCCATAGCTTATACAAAAGAAAGAGTACACCAATGGAAAACGGAAGGTATGATAATCGAATCCCTAGCAATATGCTTAACAAGAATAACGGAATAACCTGTGACCAAAAGCTTTGTTTTTTCCATGCAACATGGATACTCCAAACATACCACCATAGTACCGCAATCGCTGTCCCTTCCGACATCGGCTGATTAACCATAAGAACAACAAACCCCGAACAATAAGTTAATGTTGCGACTAAAACACTTATCGCTCCGGAAAAATGAGCTCGCGATATTTTATACATCGGGATCATGGCACTGGTGTATAGAAGGATATTAAATAACGTCAAGGATGCCGCTTTATCTTGTACCCAAAGGTGAACGAGATAGCCCCCTAGAATAAAATATGGATATCCAGGAAAATGAGGCTGCATAGCTAAAAGATCATAACGCTCAAGTGCTAAAGCAAAGTCGACTTGATCATAGGTAGAAGCAAATGAATTTAGATATGTCACCTGTGATAGAAATATCCATATGATGAACATTAGGCTCAGAGAAATAATGATACTCGGTTTCACATTTTTCAACATAAATCACACCTTTATTTCAAGCAACTTCTAAAGAAAAAGTACAAGACATGTGCCTTGTACCCTTACAAAATTATTTTACCTGTGCGTTGAAAGTAGTTACTTCCGCAGCACTTTTTGTCTTCTCCTTAGGTTGATACCCTGTTAATAGATAGATCACTACAAAGTAACCAATATAAGCAATCACTTCTTCTATTGAAGGCATGGATGAATATCCGAATAATGCTTTTAGGAAGATCCCTATATCACCAGACAGAAGTGGTTCAACCCCATGGTCTCTAACATAATGCGCATGATCGATGGAGTGCTCCGGTAAAAACCATGTAATATCGTATACATGTGGAATGACACTGCCGATAATTCCAACATCCTGCATCATAGATATTGCTTGGACGAGTAATCCTGCCGCAATTAAAATAATGAAAGCTCCCGTTACTTTAAAGAAGGTTTTTAATGAAATGCGCATCGTACCTTTAAAGAAGAAGTACGACACAACAGCCGCGATAATGACTCCTGTAAGAGCACCCCAGCCTTGTAGGGCTGCTCCAATATTTCCACCTGTAATAGCCGCAAAAAAGAAGACTGTTTCTACCCCTTCACGGAGGACAACTAAGAAGGAATGAATGACCATACCAACAATATTACCAGTCGAAATAAATTTGTTCATTTTTCCTTCCATGTTTCCTTTGATATCCTTACTATGTTCTGCCATCCAAAAAACCATCTGGGTCAAGAGAATTGTGGACACGAGCATAATTCCTATTTTCAAATAGATTTCGTTCCCCATTGCTGCAAAACCTGTAAACACCACTTGAAATAGCATAGCAACCCCAACGCTCGCTATAACCGCTAGACCTGCACCCAACCAAACATATTTATTGTATTGCGCGTGATCCATTCTTTTCAGATAAGTTGTGATGATTCCGATTATGAGTAGTGCTTCAAGTACTTCACGAAACGTAATCAACAATGCTTGAATTTCCACAGTTTTTCACCTTCCCCATGATGACTTTTATTTACGGTTTCTTTTTCGAATCGTAAAGACAATAACCCCTACAATCGCTGCAGTTATCAGAATTAACGGGATCCAATTTCGGATATTAGAGATGTCCGTCCATTCTTTCTTTCCAGCAGACTCTGTTTCTGTTGCACTTTCAGAAAAATGACCTACTTCCAAGCTTTTTAACTGAAATTCCTTCTGCAAATTGATTAGGATTTCTTCCTTATTTGTCTTAAAGGCCTCTAGGTCTGATTCCTTCTTTCCAACCCCGAATAGTCCCGGATTACCAAGCGCATTCAACGCTTCGTCAAAGCTAGCCTTTAATTCCTCGTCTAATTCAGGATTTTCCGCTTCTACTCTAGGTGACAATGCTTCATATGTAGCAAATGCCTTCGCTAATAACTTTTTACTTGTGTCATACTCGGTAAATTTGCCCTCGATATTTTCCATTCTTCTTACAATGTTTAGCACTAATAGTTTTTCCATATTTTCAATGGTAGCTTCTTTGTCCTCGGAATCAATTCCAGCAAGAATAACCTCCGAAGGCTCTGCTCCCATATGCATATCTACTTCTTCCTTTACTGAGTCATAAATCTCTCTCGACTCAGCAAAATTTGGTGGATCTTGATCCAACTTTATGAGAATTTCTTTATAGGCTTCTGCCACCTCTTCTTTGTTTGGATCTCCGTACGTATAGGCACTAGCTGATGTTGTATACATACTGGTAAAAGTAAGGATTACTAACAAGCTAAAAAACAAAAGCTTCTTAAACATAAACCTGCCTCCTATCTTCAATGATAATGATTATCATTCTGAGTGTCAATTTAAACTTTATGTCTATTTTGTGTGTAAATTTGATGGATAAATCCCCTGAATAAACTGATTTCTAGCCTTTGATGATTGACTGATTATGTGAGCTGAGTAATCGAGCTCTACTTTTTGAACGGGTCTACTTATTTCCTTTATAATTGCTGGAAGTACCGTTGAAAGATACCCTCTGAAGGTGATGAATGATTCTCCTGTCGTTCGTACTTGATATTGAATAGGTACTTCTTGGACACGGAATCCTTTTCTCACTAAATTTAATGTAATCACTTGTGCATAATTATAATCATGAATGATCTCCGCATGCTCAAGAGCTTGTCGGGAGAAAGCTCTCATTCCGGATTGGCCATCGTATATCCACTTTTTCAATAACAGACTTTGAATGAAAGTGAAACAATAATTGCCAAGTCGACGATGGATTTTCATCCCTTTAATCGTTCCTAAAAATCGTGAGCCCATCGTATAATCCGCTTCTCCTGAAAAAATCGGTTGTAACAATTCAGGTATTTGCTTTGCTGGATACTCTCCATCTGCGTCAATCATGACTCCAATATCAGCACCGTGCTTATAGCATTCCCTGATCCCTGCTCGAACCGCGGCTCCAAGACCCTGATTTTTTTCAAAGCTTACGATATAATCAGCACCCGCTTCTTTCGCTACTTGGACAGTATCATCCGTAGAACCATCGTCTATCACTAATACACGAACCTCGACCGCATTATGGAAGTCACGGGGAATGCCTTTTATGACTTCCCCAATCGATTCTTCCTCATTATAGGCTGGTAAAAATACGATTACCTTCTGTCTATTCATTTTTACTCTCTACTTTCCTTAATCGCTTCGATTAGTACTTTTCCACGGCTGTGGCTAGGGAATGGTGCCCCTAAAAGATGTGCTAATGTTGGAGCCATAGAAACAAGGCTATGCTTTTGCTCTACTTTCTTGCCTCTCTCAATATGTGGGCCGTGCATAAAAAATGGAACGAAGCGCTCCCCTTCATCGAGGTGACCGTGACCGCCAATTCCGTCTGCCTGTCCATGGTCCGCGCATATAAATAATGTCGTATTCTCCATTTTCCCTTCTGCATCAAGCCACTCAACAAAGTCCTTAACCAAAGCGTCTGCTTCTTCGATTTTTTGAATGTACTCATCATACAGAACCCCTCTTGAATGACCTGTTTGATCCGTTGCGATCATTTGTACAATGAATAAGTCCGAATCCTGTTCCTTCATAATTTTTTTTGCTCTTTTCATAATGTTCGGATCTGCCTCATCATTATGCATAACAGCTGTAACGGTTTCGACATCGTCTCCCATCGAATCAACCAAATGGGCAATCCCTAAAAGCCTGCCTTTTTTCCCTACCTTACGTAACGAGTCAAAAATGCTCTCTACCTTGATCCCAAGCTTCCAAACCATGTTGGACGTAATCCCATGCTCAAATGGATACGTTCCTGTAAACATTGATGTAAAACAAACGACCGTTCTTGCCGGGTACACCGTCTCCATATTCGTATACTCCGTCCCGTTTTCCTTCAAGTAGTCGAGGAAAGGCGTATTTGCCTCGTAAAATCGTTCCTTTCTCATCCCATCAATAACGATGACAACGACTTTATCAGAGAGAGCTTTCATTGGTGGCTCCGTAGAATCCTTTGTATAGTCCGCATACATCGCTGGCTTCCAATCAAACAAGTAGCGGTGTAAAATCCAAGCAAAAATGAAAATAAAACCATAGAACACGAAGATGGAAAGATACTCAACAGGCTCACCTGAACGATAATTTTCATAAACTAACTGCCAAATAGATAACACGAGTAAAAACTTCGGCAATTGTTCCTGCGCATTCCCGCTGGTTGAATCACTATTTTTCATAACTAGCTTCCAAAAACGGGTGAAATTCAACCAAGATGTCCCAATTCTTAAATGATAATAAAGAGTACCCCAGAAAAAGACGGTAAAAAAGAAATAAAGACCTATCGCAAACAGTAATAATGGAAGATGCACATCATTCCATACAATTAAATAAGCAATAAAAGGAATCCATAAATAATTTCTTAAAAATAAAGGAAAATCAAAGATAAAATACAGGGCTAAAATTGGGATAATCACCAGTAATGATAAAAAGATTGAAGATAGATTCGCGACCGAAGCCATATCCCTAAAATGAAACAAAAGAAACGTTCCTAATACAAAAATAGGTGTAAAGGGCTTGCCTTCGTTAAGTAAGTTCCAACATCGGGCTGCCACTTTTTCAAACTTTGAAGCACTTTTCACTTTCTACTAACTCCTCTCGATCTTGCCAAACTCTTAATGGTGTCTAAATTGATTGGATGAATCCAAAAACAAAATGCCCCAACGATATAGGAAAAAAAGAACTTAATGGCATGATTAAAGACCGCAATTGTGTATCCCACTTTCAACGAAATTCCTATGATACCTAAACCAAAGGTCATGACACTTTCGTAGTTGGCGATTCCTCCAGGGGTCACTTGAAATACTTGCCCAGCAATCGTCAAGCTGTTTACAAAAGCTAACTCTAGTAAGCTCGCCTTTTCTGTAAGAATATGTACCGTACCGTACAATACCCCTGCTTCTAATATCCAACTAATCAATGTGGCAATAATAATAACAAATCCGTTCCATCCTAATAACGCACTCTTCATTAAAACAAATTGCCTTTGTAAAAACCTGCTAAAGAATTGTCTACTAATGATTAGAACTAGCAAAACAAGCAATAGCCCACCGAGAATCAGCCATGTTGGGATACTGTAGAAGATATCTAAAGCAAGTAACCCAACAAAAGTGATACCGATTAAACAGAACATATCCATCACCCTTAGGACGATAACAGAATGATACGCTTCTTCTCTATTTACTAGCTTTTCTCTGTTTTTCAACACTTCCGCTCGAACTAAATCACCGACCTTAATAGGAAGAAGGTGATTAATAAATAAGCTATAAAGAATCCCTATTAAGCAAGAGAAAATGCTTGGTTTCCCTTTTAGGTACAGCTTCCAAGCCACCGCTTTTAAACAAAAGGAAAGAAAATATAGACCAAACATGAAAAGAAGCCAAAAAGGATGTTGAGCAAGTAGTTTACCCGCATTCCATACATGGCTAGCATCAAAAAACATGGTGGTCAGCACAATAAAGATCAAAATGATGATCAATGAGATGCTATTCTTAACGATTTTTTTAGAGAGAACTCTCATACTCTTTCGCCCATTTCACCGTTTCCTCTAGCCCTAATGCAAACTCAACCTTTGGTTGATAGCCTAACTGATTTGCAGCTTTTGAGATGTCCGCCCATGTTTGATGAACATCCCCTACTCGATTGCCTTCCCTTTTCACGACCATGTTCGGAAAATGGATGTGTAACTCAGATAACAAATGCTCCATCGTAATCGGTCTTCCTGAGCCAATATTAAACGTTTCACTTTCTTTGCTTTTCATCATCGTCAAGTTGATTCCTTCTACAATATCTTCAATGTACGTATAGTCACGTGCGCTCCCTGAGCCAAACACGCGAATGCTTTCACCGTTCATAAGCTTTTTAATAAAATGACCAATCGCCATATCCGGTCTTCCCCATGGGCCATATACCGTAAAAAACCTCAGTATATTCATTTGGAATCCATATAAATGTTCATACACATGGCAGAAGGATTCAGCAGAGTATTTGGCAGCTGCGTATGGAGATATGACTTTTCCAATCGCCATTTCTTCAAGGAATGGCCCATCTTGATTTCCATAAACCGAGGAAGAGGAAGCAAAAATCACCTGTCTTGTTCCAGCTTTTCCTGCTCCTTCTAACACATTAATCGTTGCCTTGATATCATAATCCACGTATTCGAGTGGTTGATCTATGGAGTATGCAACACCTGGAAGAGCTGCAAGATGAATCACGACATCAGGAGAGATTTCCTTTAATAGCCGAATCGTCCCCTCTCGATCAAGCAGGTCCAAATTAAAAAAATGAAAGGCACCCAGCTTTTTTATTTCATCCAGATGCGTTCTTTTTCTATCTGGAGAATAATAGGAATGAAGACAATCAATGATAAACACTTCATGTTGCTCTAATAATAATCTTCTAGAAAGATGGCTTCCGATAAATCCTGCTCCACCCGTTACAATAATCTTCATAAAACAACACCTCTAGTTTTACACTTTACCAATTATTATATCTTAAGTAAGAATGGAAAGCAGTTTTGCTAGGAGAGGATTAATGAAAAGGAAAAAACCTTGATCATGCCAAGGTTTTCTCCCAACTATCTGTGTGAATTATTTCGCGCTGTTAATGACCGTATTTAGAGTCGCTTGAATTTCAGCTAGCGTAGCATCTGCAGTCGCTTTATCTTGTGCTTTTGCTGCTTCTAAATATTTTTGCGCCTTTTCAGTTAAAGCAGTAAACTCCGCTTCACCGATAATTGTCTTAATATCTTCACCAATAATATCAATGAATAGAGCACCTTCTAATGCAGTGATAACAGATTTGTCTTCACCCCAAGTTTCCACACTCTCTTCATACTCATGTAAGGCAATTTTTGAGAACCCACGTACAAACGCTTTGTTTACAGCTGCAGGATCGAGTGTTGTTACGTCTGTTTGAAGATCGAATTGACTTAGGATGAATGCAGCATCTTCTTGAGCGTGCTTATCTAGATAAGTGAAAATTGATTGATAAAATGCCCATCCTTCAGCTTGCTCAATTTTTGCTTCTTCTACATTTTCCTTCGCTGCAGCAGCCGCTTTTGTTGCATATCCGTTCGGAACTGCGCCGGTTGCAAAGTAGAAAGTCTTCATCAATGTTTTGTCCACTACTTGCTTCCCAAGGTTGAAGCCTAATTGATCGTCAGCTTCTACTGCTTTCTCAATCTCATCAAATCCACCTGCGATCGCATCTACCATGTTGGTACCATAAGCAGCATCACGCTTTTCAACAGTCGATTGAATAATTGAGTAGTATTCTTTTGCTTCTTCAACTTCTTCTTTTACTGCTTCCTTATCAGCCCAGTTTTCCGTTACTTCTGTAAACTCATGCTTAATCGTTGTATAGAAAACCTTTTGCATTAATTTATCAAAAAGTTGTTTTACAACTACTTTGTCCATAGAGCCATCTTTACCAGCCGCTAATGCCGTAGTAATATGTTGGTCAATCGTATCTTCAAATTCTGCATCTCTTTCTTTTACAAGACCTTGAAGGTTTGTCGTATAAAGTTCAGTCACTTTATCGAAATCAACTTCTTTGTCTTCTTTCGCTTTTTCTAATTCTGTAACTGCTTCTTGGAATGCCTGTCCATAGCTTACTTCTTCCGTTTGTACTTCTTCCTCTTTCACTTCTTCTTGTTTCTTTTCTTCTGTCTTTTCTGTAGAAGTAGTTGAGCTACATGCTGTTAAAACTGAACTAGCTAGTAAGAAACCTGCAAAAATTTTCTTTAACTCTCTCTTTTTCATGAAATAATCCCCCGTTGATCATTTTTATGTTTAATTTATTGATAATGATTTTCATTCACATTTGTGATTATAATAGAGAATGATTCTCATCGTCAATACTATTTTTTAGATAATTTTATAAATTAGGTCATCGTTCATAGTTTCGACATACATATAGGGAAAAAGCCATAAAAAAACAGTAGATTCTTCCCGAATCTACTGCTACCTATTAGCAAAAAATGTTTTTCTCTATATAATTATTTTTCCCTCAAATGCCAACTATAACTCTGGAAATCTCCTCTAAGCTCCACTGGAATACTCAAGCCCACATACATGAGCTCGTCTCCACCAAACACTTCATCCGTTCCAACTAACTGATATTGCTTGTTCGGATCGATACCTGTTACCTTTAAAAACTTCAGTGGTGCAGCAGGTTCTGCTAAAACCGAGAAATAGAACACGAGAGCTTCCGATTGATCATCATTCGTAAACAACCACGCCGTTTCATTTCCTTCGAACGGACTTAATAACCGGTAAAACTGTCCAAATTGAACTAGTCCTCTGATTTCCTTGTATGTTTCCACCTGCTTTTTAACCACATCTTTTTCACTTTCCGGCAACTTGGTTAGGTCGAGTTCGTATCCCAAGTTTCCTGACATCGCTACATCCCCTCTAATGTCTAGTGAGGTGATTCGGTCTACCTGATGGTTCGGAACAGCCGATACATGGGATCCCATCGATACGATTGGATACAAAAGGCTCGTTCCATACTGAATTTTCAAGCGAGAAATGGCGTCTGTGTTGTCACTCGTCCATGTTTGTGGCATATAGTACAGGATGCCAGGGTCATATCTGCCGCCACCACCTGAACAGCTTTCAAATAGCACCTCTGGGAAGGAAGAAGTAATCTTCTCCATCACCTGATACAACCCAAGCATGTATCGATGGGCGGTCTCTCTTTGACGGTCCGGTGGAAGAAGAGCGGAGCCAATTTCTGTCATATGACGGTTCATATCCCATTTCACATAAGAGATTGGGGCGCTTGCTAGAATATCACATACCCTTTTTGTAATCTCCTCGCACACGTCCTCCCTTGAAAAATCAAGGATTAACTGGTTTCTGCTTTCTGAATGTGGACGATGTGGCACATGTAGGCACCAATCTGGATGCTCTCGGAACAGATCACTATCCACAGAGATCATTTCAGGTTCGAACCATAACCCGAACTGCATACCTAACGAATTTACTTCGTTGGCAAGATGCTTTAACCCTTTTGGAAGCTTGTTTTGATCAACAAACCAATCGCCTAATGATGTCTTGTCATTGTCTCTTTTTCCAAACCAGCCATCATCCAATACAAAAAGCTCAATTCCTAACTCACTTCCTGCTTTGGCGATATCCATAATCTTATCTGCATTAAAGTCAAAATACGTCGCTTCCCAGTTGTTTACTAAAATTGGACGTTCTTTATCTCTATACGTTCCTCTTACTAGACGAGTGCGATAAAGGTCATGGAAGGTTCTAGACATATCTCCTAAACCTGAAGAGGAATACACCATAACAACCTCTGGTGCTTGAAACTCTTCCCCACCTTCAAGTTTCCAACTGAAATCAAATGGATTGATTCCCATTGTCACTCGCGTCGTGCTAAACTGATCCACTTCTGCCTGGGCCAGGAAATTTCCACTGTACACGAAATTAAACGCGTATACTTCGCCTACTTCTTCCGTTGTCCCTTTTCGTAACAGAGCGATAAACGGATTATGCTGATGTGAGCTTGCTCCCCTTGCACTTTCAATGGACTGGATGCCGTGGCGAAGAGGCTGTCTGGCAATATGTCTTTCCTTCACATGTGCACCGTGAAGATGTAAGAAATCAAAGTCTGCATCCATAAAATCAACGCTCATACTTAGTGCACTCAAGAGATTCATATTTTCTGAGCCCTCATTTTTAAACCTGACCGACCTCGTGATCACATTCAGCTGTTCGAAAACCGTATAGCTCAGGATGACAGTTAGTCCTGCTACTTCATCCTTCATGGTGATTTCTAAAGTCTCCGCTTCGTTCTCGTCCTCAACATATGTAGCTGGCAGACCCTCAAGCTTCTTTTTCCCTTTAAAAATCACATGAGAATCATAACGCAAATCAGAAACCGTCGACCCATTTGGAAGTTGAATCTGGTAAGCGGGCTTTCTAAAATCCGTATTTCCATATTGCGGGTATTCCTGTGGCAGGGTATCTAATGAAAACGTACGATCATCCTTTTGTTCATAAGGATTACCAGAGAAACCACGGTCTACCTGTTGGATATAGTTCGAATGACGGTAGTCCTTAATTCTCTTACCCCAGTACAAATGAAGCAAATAGCCACCTTTTGTGATTTGTATTACATAACTTGTATCTTTTGCCTGCAAATGAAAGAGTCTATCTTCCGAACGATATTGAATTCCCATTGAGTAACACTCCTAACTGAATAGTTTATTATAAAAACCATTTTCTACTTCACTTAGCTCTACTCACCAAAATTGATTATGACCTTTTCTCTCCTGTACTCTCCCTTAAAATCAGTTCCGTTGGAAGAACCACTTTCATCGGAAGATCTCTTCCCTTTATTCTGTCGTACAGGAGCTTCACAGCCGTTTTCCCCATTTCTGTCGTATGTATTTTTACGGTAGAAAGGGCAGGCTGAAGATAAGCCGCTGCATCAATATCATTAAAACCCACAACGGATATATCTTCAGGTATCTTTATTCCTGCTTCGTGTAAAGATCTTATTGCACCTAATGCCATCGGGTCACTAGCAATAATAATGGCACTTGGCAATTTCCCAGATTGAATGAATCTTTTCATTTGAATATACCCTCCACTTGGAGTCCAATCACCGTTTAACACATTCTCTTCTTTATACAATCCATATTTCTTCATTGTCTTTTCATAGACAATTTTCCGGACATCCTCATTTCCTACAAACCCTTGATGAAGCAAGCCTTTATAAAAATTCCCTCCACCTAAATAAGCAATATCTTCATGACCTAGTTCAAAGAGCTTATCTATGACCTCAAGAGTTGCTTTTTCCAAATCAGAAATAACCACGTCAAAATCCTTCTCTTCAGGATTAAAATCAACATATACTACATGGTTTTTTTCGTTAAAAGCTGCTTTTAGTTCCTCTGAATTCACTCTACCAATCACGATTAGTCCTTGTAATCCAGCCATGACCTCTGGATTTAATTCACTGAGTCCTAAAGTAAAAACGGAGGTTATGTTAAGCCCATATTCATTACAGACCATTTCTACCCCATTGCGGATGCTCATAAAATAAGGATCTCGCGCCTCCTCCTCCTTTGTTGTAGTAAGTAAAAGCCCAATATTGTGTGTTTCCGTACCCTTTTCCGCTTTCACACTCTTTTTTCTTACAGGCTTATAATTTAATTCATGAACAACTTCCTGAACTCTTTTACGTGTGATATCAGAAACAGAAAGCGTAGGATCATTATTTAAAATTCGTGAAACCGTTGCCGTTGAGACATTTGCTTGCACCGCAATATCTTTGATTGTTGTCATTTGACCACAGCCTTTTATTAAGTAAACTTTACTAAAATTCTTGTTATGAATATATCAATAAAAGCGGTTACACTCAATAGTTTTTTATAAAAAAGTTGGATTATCTTTATAAAAATATAGTAAACACTTAGTAAAACAACGAATTATTTTAGTTACGTTAACTAGTTATAAGCATAAAAAAAGGATCTCCCAATGGAAGATCTCTTCTTGTTTACTAAATTCCTACCTTATGATTAAGCTGTTCCTCCACTACTGGCTTCTTCAGCGACCACATCACCACTGGAATAAGCAATAATGAAAGAATTCCTCCCGCAATAGAAAGTGCGGCGTAGCTAGAATACGCAACCACTACCCCAGAAAGCACCCCACCTGATGCACCTGATAACGCGACAAGAACATCGATGGTTCCTTGGGTCTTCGCGCGATTGGATAGATTTGTTGCATCCACTAAAATCGTCGTACCGCTAATCAAACCAATATTCCAACCGAGTCCCAGAAGAATGAGAGCGACCGTTAGTACAAGCATGCTGTCCGTCGGAGCGAACGCAGCCATAACCCCTGCTGCAAGTAAAATGCTACCAGCTGCAATCGCCATAGTCGTCCGTCCTACCTTGTCAACAAGCATACCCGTTAGAAGAGATGGCAGGTACATGGCACCGATATGAAAGCCAATAACCATCCCTACCTCTTGTAAGCCATGGCCATGGTGACCCATATGAATGGGAGTCATCGTCATAATCGCTACCATTACTATTTGAGTGAGCACCATGATTGTTGCAGCGGCAATGATCCCTTTTTTATTAATGGCTGTTGTGGCAGTCTCGCTGTTAAGGTGATTGTTTTGACTCTCTTTCTTATCAATGGCCTTTGCTACAATAAGAGGATCGTGCCGTAGGAAAATAAGAATCATGAGACCTGCTAAGATGAAGGCCGCCGCACCTAATAGGAAGGGACCAGCTAGTGTCGGCACCCCGATAGAGGCAGCAAACTCTCCCATTGGACCAACCAAGTTGGGTCCCGCAACCGCTCCAAATGTCGTGGATACTAGCGCAATACTAATAGCTGTTGCTCGTTGTTTCGCATTGGCCAAATCTGTACCGGCATAGCGCGCCTGTAAATTCGTTGCCGTTCCCGCTCCGTAGATTAGTAGAGAAGCAAAAAGGAGGAGAATGTTGCTAGTAATCGCCGCCAGCACAACTCCGATCGCTCCAAGTCCTCCCGCTAAAAATCCGGCAGCTAAACCAAATCGACGTCCGAATCGGTCAGAAAGATGACCAACTAGCAATGCCGAACCCGCAGACCCTAATGTCAGCAACGCTACTGGAAGACCTGAGAAGCTATCCGTCCCGAGCATATCCTTGGCAAGAAGCGCACCAACTGTTATGCCCGAAGCAAGCCCTGCCCCTCCAAAAATTTGAGACAACACAACGATAAGAAGCGTTCGCTTGTATAACGCTTGTTGCTTTTCTTTGGAGTCGATGTATGGCTGCACCCAGGATGGATGGTTTTCAGTTTTAGTTGACATATTCCTAATCCCCTTTCTCCCATTGTACTGATTTCTCTATTATACTACTGGGGGTATGAATTGGTAAGATAATAAATCTTATTTCCAACATCATCTCACTATTATATAAGACTACCATATCATACAAAATATGTATTTTTAGGAAAGGAATTTCATTTTTTACATAAACAAACGGCTGTTTACGAAACAGCCGTTACTCGAAGACGTTTTACTTTATTAATAATAAGGATATGGATAAGGCGGATAATAAGGGTATGGGTAAGGCGGATAATAATAAGGGTACGCATATCCATAGCCGAAACCTGGAGTTAGTAATGCACCTGCAGCTAAACCTCCTAAGAAGCCTAGACCAAAACCTCCAAATCCAGGACGACCGAAACCGGGTCTACCAAATCCAAATCCTGGTCTGCCGAATCCAAAACCAGGTCGACCGAATCCAAATCCAGGACGAATTCGTACATCATTTGTTAGCATTTGATGTTCATTATTCAAGGTAATTCCTCCTCTATTGTAATCTAAATACAATAAAAGGATATGCGGCGCCAGCCTATTCGGTATGGGTGAACGCCTTTATGAAGAAGATTTTGTTAGACGTGAATCTACAACAGTAAAGCTGACTCATCCTAATTTAGGGGATCGTTTTTGGAGTGCTTTTCATAAAATACGTGCCGAAATGACAGTTGTATTGGCATATAAAAAAGTAAAATTCGCGATAGTAAATTGGCAAGTTCTTATTAGGAATACAAAGTAACCTTATTTACAAAAACCTTACTTACTGTTTTACGGTTCACCTCTACGTATCAATAAGGGGTCTCTTGGTTGAGCAAGGTTTTCATCTCACTTCCAGTTATTCCTTAATTGAGGAATCCAGCAAAAGTAAAATAAGCGGAGAATTTCCGGTTAGATACAGATGGAAGCTCGTTTCGAGGCATATAAGGGGAGATTTTCCGGCTATGCAAAGCAAAACCACCTATTTTTACGTTTTTCGAGCCAATAGGCGGAATTTCTCCGTCTATTAGGACTATTTTTTATTTTATTTACTACTTAAGCGAAATTTTTCCGTCTATTTATCAGATAGGGTGCTTAACCTGATCTCCCAACCGATAAGAGCGAACCCTCATAGTCCCTGATGCGGGAATCAGCATTTTTTTATCGACCAGTTGAGAAAGTATTTTTTTTACCGTCTTGTCACTTAGCTTCAAATACTTCTCAACTTCTTTAGGGGATATGACTTCTCCTTTTCGAATCGCTAGCCGAAGCACTTCCTTTTCTAGAAAGGAAAGAGATGTCTGGTCTAGTTCATCACCCAGCCATCGGCCAATCACTTGCTGAACAATCTGTTGGCATCGACGGGGCTGCTCTTTCACTTGGTCATAGGAAAAGCGGATCACAGTCCATCCATCAATCACCAGCTGGTTTTGACGTTCCAGGTTGTCAGAAAATTGCCATCTGCTTATGCTCTTTAGGTGAGGGCCATACCCGTCGACTTCCAGGCAAATCCGGATGGCGGGACGAATATAAGCAAAATCCAAATACCTTTTGCCATCCTTGAAATCATCAACTTCATATTCTGGATGAAGATACTTGAAATGGTGATATAAAGGCCACCACACTTGCTTCAAAAACAACATTTCAGCCTGATTGTGACCTTCTTGTAAGCGCCGCAACCGTTCACCGGTTCTTGCTTGCAAGTGAGCATTCAAAAAGGCCTGGTATTCTTCTTCAAATCCCATAGTATCCTCCTCCTATCTAATGGTCATATCTTTTTATATACTGATGTAGAACATCCACAACATGGGCATTTAATAGCATTCATAATCTGTGCTATGAATGAATCATCCCATTATGTATTCAATTGAACTTCGGATAGATTATTAACAATAATGATTGTTAATGCAAGTGAAAAAGAGGTTTAATGTGGCTAGAATTGGAGAATTGTAAACGACAAATAAAGACTTGCGGAGTAGCAAAGAATAAAGACTATTTTGGGAATAACTTGGGGATAGAACTATTTTTAGATTAATAGAATTCTTACATTTGTCAATCCATTTTTTTATGTTTCTACAATACCATTCTTATCATTTTTAATCTCCATCCTTAAGGAGAGGCATTCAGCATGCATCAAAATGAGGTTCTCTTGGATTTTTGGAGATAAAAATCACTTTCTTCTAAATAAAATGTCTTATCCTTAATCGAGTGAGCAGGCAAAAGCAAAATAAGCGGAGAATTTCCGGTTAGATGCAGAATGGAGCCTCGTTTTGGGGTAAATAAGGGGAAGTTTTCCGCTTATGTAAAGCAAAATCTCCTATTTTTGAAGTTTTCGAGCCAATAGGCGGAATCTCTCCGTCTATATAAGCTTTTTTTAATAATAATTTCTAATTAAGCGGAATTTCTCCGTCTATTTATCAGCTCGGGTGCTTAACCTAAACCCCCAACCGATAAGTTTTGACCCTCTTTATTAATTGTTCAATAACTATTGTCCATCTTCATAATGATGTCAATTGCTGTGTCAAAATTAATGGGATTTCGTAGAAACGTTAATAAATAAAGAAAAGACGTATGACAAATCCCATACATCTTTTCTTGTGTCTGTTAATTAAGAAAGCACCCGAAAACGAACCCTTTAATCCTTATTGAGTGAGCTCACAATACTTACGCAGTAATTTCTTTTTTATTCACCTTAGCCTCAACCTCTTGAACGGGATTAAACTCCCCTTCTGTCTTCGAAATAACAACCGTTGCTACACCGTTACCGATGAGATTTGTGATAGCTCGTGCTTCTGACATGAAACGGTCTACCCCAAGGATAAGAGCCATTCCTTCTACTGGAATCGAAGGGAATACGGCTAGTGTGGCGGCTAGCGTGACGAAGCCTGAACCGGTAACACCTGCGGCCCCTTTAGACGTGAGCATCAATACCCCTAAAAGGGTCAGCTGTTGCCAGATGCTTAGGTCTACTCCATAGGCCTGAGCAATGAATAATGCAGCCATCGATAGGTAAATGGATGTTCCATCTAAATTAAAGGAATACCCAGTTGGAAGAACAAGTCCTACTACTGGCTTTGAGCACCCATACTTTTCAAGCTTTTCCATCATTTTAGGAAGAGCCGCTTCAGAAGAGGAAGTCCCAATAACAAGAAGAATTTCTTCTTTAATGTAAGCAATAAACTTAAAGATGCTGAAACCGAACATTTTGGCAATTCCACCAAGAACAAGAACAATAAACAGAGCCATGGTGATATAAACGGATCCCATTAGCTTTCCAAGATAAACAAGTGAGCCAATTCCGAATTCACCAATCGTATACGCCATTGCACCAAAAGCAGCGAACGGTGAAACCTTCATAATGATATTTACAATTCCGAAGAACACTTCTGTGATCTTTTCAAAAAACTCAATAACCGGTTTTCCCTTCTTTCCTAAATGAGCAAGAGAAATTCCAAACAAACAAGCCAATAAAAGAACCGGTAGCAGCTCACCATTCGCAAATGCACCGATAAAGCTATCTGGAATGATGGAAACAACAAAGTCCATAAATCCGTGACTCGTTTCTTCAGCCGCCTTTGTATATTGAGAAATATCTCCCTTTCCTGCTTCCGCATCAATTCCCTTACCCGCTTTGATCACATTCGCAACAATAATTCCAATTGCTAAAGCAATCGTTGAGACAATTTCAAAATATAGCAAGGCTTTCCCACCAATTTTACCAACCTTCTTTAAATCTCCCATTCCTGCAATCCCGATGACAATCGTTAGGAAAATAATTGGTGCGATGACCATTTTTACTAGCTTAATAAATATATCAGCAATCACCTTTAACTGTGATCCTATCTCTGGAAACACAAACCCGACGGTAATCCCCAAAATAATACCTAGTATTACTTGAGTGGTAAGACTTTTAAAATTAATTCTCATGTGGTCTCCTCCTAAAATAAAATTATTTTGAAAACGATTACATTTACTTTGTTAACCACATGTTACAATTTTGTGAAAACTAAGAATAGTTAATAAAACTTATAAAATCTTTTTGTAATTAATGTAAGTAACATAGTAATGAGGTTATTAAACTGAACACTCCACCCTTCCAAAAACTAATTCTTTATTTTAAAGCGATTTCATTTTATAGTGAAAAATAAACAACTTGTCCTTTGGTTTGGAGGTTATGTAGTGCGTATACGGCATGTTCGTTTTAAACTTAGTACGGTGATCATTTTCCTTGTCTGTCTGGTCGTTCTCATTTCACTGATGATCACTGACCTACTAATAAGCCATTCAGTTAGTAAAAACATTCAAGCCAATTCAGAGGAAAAAGCGAGGATCGTCGCGAGGACCGTTTCAAAGTCTCATATAGTTATAGACGCGTTAGAAAACAGGACGTACTCCAACTCCGTTCAAGACTATACAAATGATATTCAAACAGCCACAGAAATGCTGTTTGTTGTGGTTATGGATATGAAGGGGATACGGAGAACACATCCAAACCCTGACGAAATTGGAAAGCATTTTGTGGGAGGAGATGAAAAGCAGGCTCTAAAAGGAAAAGAGTATGTGTCCATCTCAAAGGGTACGTTAGGTGAATCAGTACGTGCATTTACGCCCATTTACAATAAAAATAACGAACAAATCGGAGTAGTGGCAGTCGGAATTTCGTTAAAAAGTGTAGAGACTGCACTTGGACGAAGCCATCGGAGCATATTGATCGTTACGTTTTTTGGACTATTTGTCGGTGTAATCGGAGCTATTTTACTAGCGAGATATATTAAAAGGACACTACTTGGGCTTGAACCCTTTGCCATAGCAAAGATCACAGAGGAAAGAAGCACAATGCTTCAATCCGTTCATGAAGGAATTATTGCGGTGGATCATCAATCGACGATCACACTCGTTAACAAGTCGGCTCTTCAAATTTTTCAAAAAGCTGGCCTAGATTCCAATCCAGTTGGGATGAACATTCATGATTATATGCCTTCTACTGGATTGGATCGAGTTTTACAGACAGGTGAGCCTGAGCTAGATGAAGAACAGAACATTAACGGTGTCTCGATTCTCGTCAATCGTGTCCCACTGTTGGTCAATGGACAAGTGGTCGGAGCCATTTCCACCTTCCGTGATAAAACCGAGGTCAATCAGCTTGCCGAACAATTAACAGGAGTCAGAGCCTATACAGATGCGCTTCGTGCCCAATCACATGAATTTATGAACCGTCTTCATGTGATTCGAGGAATGATCGAGTTAAAGTCTTACAGAGAACTCACAGATTTTATTCGTACCTTGGTCAATTATCGAAACCAAGAGTTTGGAAACATCACCGAACATTTCAAGGACCCTGCTCTTGGAGGATTTATACTAGGAAAATCGAGTTATGCCAGGGAACAAAACGTCAATCTCACGATAGAAACTGGGGCCGTCATTCCTGAACCAGCCGATCAAAAAACCACACATGAGCTGATTACCATTCTCGGCAATGTGATCGATAATGCGATCGAGGCAATGACCGAGAGCGAAGAAAAAACGCTTGAAGTGAGTTTTGCCTATGATGGTGAGTGGCTAGACATAGAAGTGATGGACTCCGGACCAGGAATACCTGAAGAAACGCAAAAAAGAATCTTTGAAAAAGGCTACTCCACAAAAGGAGACAATAGAGGGTACGGACTACACTTAGTGGAAAAAAGCGTCCAAACTCTTGGTGGGGAACTCCATATCGACTCGAAATGGATGTTAGGAACCAATGTTTATATAAAAATACCTTATAAAAGCAAAGAGGTGGTATCGTGATTAAGGTTCTAATTGTTGAAGATGACCCGATGGTTGCTGAAATTAATAAACGTTATCTCCAAGATATGAAAGGATTTCATCTTTCAGGCATGGTCCATACCGTAAAGGATGCGATTGGATTTCTGCAAAAGGAATCCGTTGAGCTTATTTTACTAGATGTATATATGCCAGGTGATAGCGGACTACTTTTGTTAAAATATATAAGAGAACATCATCTAGAAATAGATGTGATCCTCATTACAGCTGCTGGTGAGAAAGATAAAATTCAAACAGCTCTTAGGTTCGGTGCCGTTGATTATTTAATCAAACCATTTGAATTTGATCGATTTCAACAAGCACTGCTGAAGTTTCAAGATAAATATCTGTTCTTCGCGAATCATGCTGTGCTTAAACAAGAAGAGCTTGATGATCGAATCCTGAGTACAGAGCAAACCCAAATCGAAGAGCCAATCATTGATTTGCCTAAAGGATTAACAAGCAGTACTCTACAAGTTGTAGTAGAGGTGATGAAAACAAAAGGAACAAACCCGTTCTCTACTGATGATATTTCCGAAAGTACGTATATCTCACGTGTATCAGTAAGGAAATATTTAAAGTTCTTAACCCAGCTAGGTGTATTAAAGGAATCATTAACCTACGGGATTGGTAGACCAGTATATTTATATACTCTACAAGAAGAAAAACTAAACCAAGTGGACATGTATCTTTAAAAAGTGCATTTCCACTTTTTTTAATTTAATAAAGTTGTATAGTTACAAAATCTATCAAACCTTGGTCTTTTTCTTTACGATGTAGAAAGATTGAAAGCGATTACCAAAGGGGTAGATGTCATTGATAAAAAGCAATCTAAAAGAAGAAGCAATCAAACTTCATAAAAAACATTTAGGGAAAATTGAGATTGTCAGCAAAATTGATGTAACTACTGAGGAACAACTTAGTCTCGTATACACACCTGGAGTGGCAGACGTATGTAAAGCAATTGTAGAGAATCCTGAACAAGTCGATGTATTAACATCCAGAGGACATATGGTCGCCATCGTGACGGATGGAACAGCCGTTTTAGGCTTGGGTGATATTGGACCAAAGGCAGCCCTCCCTGTTATGGAAGGAAAAGCTCTTCTTTTTAAAAAGTTTGCCAATGTGGATGCTTTTCCACTTTGCCTAGATACGAAAAATGTGGATGAGATCGTCGGAATCATTAAGGCACTATCTCCTAGTTTTGGAGGAGTAAATCTTGAAGATATCTCCGCTCCTCGTTGCTTCGAAATAGAAGAACGATTAAAGCAAGAACTTGATATCCCTGTTTTTCATGATGATCAGCACGGAACAGCCATTGTCGTTCTTGCTGCTTTAATCAATGCGGTAAAAGTAGTCAATAAACAGCACCGGTCCCTTAAAATTGTGATTAACGGTGCAGGAGCAGCCGGAATTGCGATTGCAAAGCTGCTGATGCAGGCAGGGTTTCAAGACATCACCCTTGTGAGCCTTGAAGGTGTAGTCAGCAAAGGCGAAAGTTGGATGAATTCGGCCCAAAAAGAGATGGCGGAAGTGACCAATCTAAAAAGAGTTCGCGGAACATTAGCTGACGCGATTCATGGAGCAGATGTGTTTATTGGAGTATCTGGCCCCGGCGCTATGAAGCCAGAACATATTCAGTCAATGGCGAAGGATCCCATTGTGTTTGCCATGGCAAACCCGATCCCAGAGATATACCCAGAAGAAGCCCTTGCTGCAGGTGCAGCTGTAGTAGGAACAGGTCGATCCGATTACCCGAACCAAGTAAATAATTTACTTGCCTTCCCTGGTATATTCCGAGGCGCCATGGATGCAAAAGCAAAGGATATAACAACAGAGATGAAATTGGCTGCTGCTTATGCGATTGCAGAGGCTGTTTCAGAAAAAGATGTAAAAGCCGACTATGTCATTCCGAGCGCACTGGATGAGAGAGTGGCAAAAATGGTGGCCAAAGCCGTTTCGGCCGCTGCTATTCAGCAGAACAAAAGCAAAAATTCGATATCAGTATCGTAAAACGCCCTTTTCGGGTCACAGATTCCGTTACCTGTTGCAAAATCAAAAATGTAGCCCCATTTGTACTGCATGGCTCAGTTCACAATACTGAGCCATTTTTGCTTGCCTGTTGAACTAAGCTCCCTTCCCAACCATAAAAGAGCGAACTGATGGATCCAGGATTCAGCAGGGTTTGATAATTAAGCGGAGAAATTCCTCTTAATTGTCTAATAGCAATGAAAATAGCATAATTAGACGGAGAGATTCCGGCTATTTGCTCAAAAAACGGAAAAATGGGTAATTTTACTTTGCTTAATCGGAAAATCTCCGCTTATATACCCTGAACAGAGCTCTACTCTGCATTTTAACCGGAAAACCTCCGCTTATTTTCATATTTTTTTGAAAGATAAATTGTATATGTTATTTCCACCAAATAAACAAATTGGCAATCATATTAACTTACATTTTTTATGTTTGTGATAAGAAACGGAACCTGTTACATTTCTGGGTGTTTTTTCTTTTATAAAAAATTTTCATATGAATGTATATTTTTTTAAAAGGTACAAAATATATAGCTACACCAACGAAAAGGAGAGATTGAAATGGACAGAAACAACCGTGGAAATAACTCTAATCAATTATTAGTACCTGGGGCAGAACAAGCTCTTGAACAAATGAAGTACGAAATTGCTAGTGAATTTGGTGTAAATTTAGGACCTGAAACATCTGCACGTGCAAACGGATCAGTAGGTGGAGAAATCACAAAACGCCTAGTGAGAATGGCCGAACAATCAATGGGCGGCAGCTTCCGCTAATTTTGTAATAATTTATCCTTAGTTTTATGTCTTGGGAGAGGTAATCTAACTTACCTCTCCCATTTATTTTGTTGCGTTTCCCAGTATCTTGTAAATACTTGAGGAAATAAGTCGTAATTTCCTTGGAAATATTCGACACGGTTCTTAAGCGGTGAACAGTACTTAGATAAATGCACAAAAAACACTGAAGAAACGCCATTAACATATGATCAGCCTCTATTCATACAACTACGTTCTCTTATATCCTTTCTTGATTATTACTACCAATAGGACCACTAAGAGCGAGACGATACTTAACACTTCTTTAAAAAATTGAGGAATAGGAAGAACATTTTTGACGATCATTACAGCAATTACTGAAAACAAGATGACGGTTGAATGTTTAGAGATGAAGTTCATAGATCTCTCCTTTTTATTTTCTTATATAAAAAAATAATACTTGCACAAATAATAGAAACTCCTAGTAATGAAATTATATAAGCATATGGGGAAATCACCGTACCAAAAGCCACTTCGTTTTGGAGCAAGTATACCTCCCCTTGCATGTCCGGTTTATAGTACATGGTTTTTATATAACCTATTCCTATGGTACTTAATATATATATGATATGTAGAATGATTGAAGCCATAAAAGCTTGTAAAACTGTTTTCATAGATACCTCTTTTTTGCAAAAAAGTCCTTTAAGAACATTATCTTAAAGGACTTGGGAGTAGAAAATATTTTGCGACAAGGTTTTTGGACAGTTTTTACGTTCGTCTCTTATAATTTAAACTTTCCCGTCATTTCCTTCATGGTGGATGACATTATAACAAGCTCTTCAATAGACTCCGTCATATGTGACACCAATCGTTCTTGCTCTAATGTAATATCTACGGTTTTCCTTACTTCAGTTGATGCTTGCTCAGCAATATTTGCTGTCTCTTTAGCTGATGCTGTGATTTCTTCCGTTGCTGCAGACATTTCTTCAGATGTTGCTGTCACTTCTTGGATCTTTACATTCACTTCCTGTATGGCTCCTAGAATGTTTTTAAAAACCATTCCCGTTTCTCCTACCGAATGGATTCCTTCTTTTACATCGTCTAAAACAATCTTCATTTTCTCTGCTGTTACATTCGTATCACTATTAATTTTTTCAATAATGTTTCGTATATTAACGGTTGAACTTTCGGATTGCTCGGCTAGTTTACGCACTTCATCAGCGACCACTGCAAACCCTTTACCTGCTTCTCCCGCACGTGCTGCTTCAATCGCTGCATTTAATGCAAGTAAATTCGTTTGAGAGGCGATCCCTTGAATAATTTCTACAATCGATTCAATATCCTTGGAATGGGCTAGTAATGCCATAATTGAGGTTGATGATTCATTGACTGAACGACTAATCGTATTCATTTGTTCCACTAAAGCATTCACTTTTTGATTTCCCACTTCTATTTCGCTCTGTGTCTTGGAAGAAAGTTCAGTTACAACTGCTGAATTTACGGCAACGTCGTTAATACTCTCTGACATTTCTTCTATGATTTTTGCACTTTCATCCAGGCTCTTATATTGGATTTCCACAGATGAAGCCATTTGTTCCATGATTACCGATATTTCATTACTTGCCCCTTTTGTTTCGTTGGCACTTACTAATAATTGAGACGTTGTTCCACTCATTGTTACCGAGCTTTGATTGATTACCCCAATCATCCTCTTTAATTCTTGAAGCATGTGATTAAATGAATCTGTTAAACTTCCAATTTCATCTTTCCTATTGGATTCAATGGTAACAGTTAAATCACCTTTTCCAATTAATTCGACCTTCTTGGCTAAATGTTTTAATGGATTGACGAGTGACACTGTGGCTAAGGAAATCAATAATATACTCAATACTACTATTCCAACTGTCATCCACATTAACTTTATTTTGCTCGCCTGCAGAGACGAATACACCAAACTAGCATCTAAATCTGCACCTAATATCCCCATTAACTCTCCAGAATCAGACTTTATCGGTATGTAGGCTGAAACTAAGGCACCGTACTCTTCCGAATAAGTCAGCTCCCCAACTTGTGACTCGCCCGTTTCAAAAGCCTTAACGAGTAATGGGTAGTCATCAACTCCATCCTCAACATCACCAATAGCTGAGGCATCATCTGTATCAAGTGGCATTCCATCGACCATGTAGATATATTCATACTTGCCATCCTTTTCCTGCCTACTCATCGTATATAAATAGACTAATCCATTGGTTTCTCGTATTTCGTTTAGACGTTCTCTCAATTCAAAATAGTAATCCGTTTCTCCTGACTCTAGTGAGATTTCCTCATATTGATCCAAATCAATCACTTTTACAGCATTTTCAGTAATCGATAACGCTTGGTCCCCTAATGAACTAGTAATGACATTTTGGGACGTTTGAAAAGATACATAGCTAGTTACGATTCCAGATAGTAATATTAAACTGGAGAAAATAACGATCATTTTCAATTTTATACTCTTGCTCATAGATGTCTCCCTCTTAAATACCAATAATAGGACTATTATACTAAAAAAAGGGAAATTAATCTAATTCTTTGTTGTTCGACAAAGCCGATAATTCAAAAAAGGAAATTCACCTTAGAAATATAGCTTTTAATCCTTTTTCTAAAAAAACTGCCTTTATAACAATACGGGGCAAAAATCCTAAATGGATTAATGCCCTATTTGAAACTTTTATGGTAAGATTCCTACTAATTAAACTGATATATAAGTATTCGAATTAGATGTATCGGTATTTAGGTTTTCCTTTTCTCTTTCAGCATTGGGAAAATCGTTTACTATCCTTTCTGGAAAGCAAATGAAAATTTTAAGAGTGTGGTTTATCTATCTGACCCCAACATAACAACAATCATTTAAATAAATGCTCGCTATGAATCTGATGAAAAAGAGATAGAAAATGGTTGCTTTTCTCCCCCCTTTTGGAAACTTAATTCTGTTGAATACTGACATTATCGAGGGTAACATTCGTAGTGGCATTTCCCTCAAGAATATTGCCAAGTTCAAAAACAATCTTGCCGTCTTCATAAGTTTCTTCAGACATAACAAAGGTAAAGTAATAGCGTTTCATCTCTGTAGTTAAATCCAATGTTTGAGTAGGCATATAGCTAATGAACCAAGGTTCTGTACTTAATTCCTTGCCAATATTAACATTTACTTTCCTTGGAAAATCTGCTCTAGCATGAAACTCGACTGTATAGCTACTTCCATGTTCAAAAAGTAGCCCCTTCTGATAGATTTGAGGTGAATAGGTTGCTTGACCGATTTTGTCAATCGCTATCTTCAGTTCTCCATTTTCAGCAGACATCGTTCCTTCTCCATATCCGCTCCACTGGTCTCCCCACCACGAGTTCCATTCATCCGTTCCAGCTGAAAATGTCCCATTATCAATTCCAGGTGTAGAAACTGGCTCCTTCTGAGACGGTGCATCCTTCACTTTTAAAACCACATTGTCAATGAATACATCATGGCTGCCCATTGGTGACAAAACATTTTTACCAAGAAGCATCTTGAAGGAAGCTATGTCATCTATTGGCATATTGAATTCATATGTGAATTGCTGCATTTGATCAGTCAGTTTCAATGTCTCACTAAAAAATCTTGTGTACTGGGCATTTTCAACTGTGACCTCAACGTCTCTTTCCTTGGTAGAACGTGCAGCAAACGAAAGCTCATAGACGACTCCTTTAGCAAGGCTTACATTCGGCTGTTCCAAAATGACACTCCATACTTCATTTCCTTCACTGCCAATACTTACTTTGGCTTCACCATTTTCGACAGCAATAGCAGCCTCGGCATCATAGTGTATATAATTCGTCCACGAAGTCAGTCCACTGATAAAATCGCCATTTTTTAATGGGTACAAGTCAACGTTTCCATAATCTGGTGTGTTGGAGGTTTTGAGCAAGACCACCTGATCCATGTAGACATCTCCATTTCCACCACCATAGTTAAAGACGATTTGAGCTTCTGAATCAGATACTTCTTCTGGCATTGTGAACGAAAATGTTTTCTCTTCCATTGCGGAAGTAAGTTCAATCTTTTTCACTCCAGAATAATTTACCGTGCCGTCCTTATCTAAAAGAGCCACTTGAATGGTTCTTGGTTCATCTGCCCTTGCTTTAAATGTAGCTTTATAATCATTTCCCTTAACCAAATACATTCCTTTCTGGTTAAGCTGGACAGCTTCTGGATTGCTACCTCCATCTTCAATCGATACATGCAGTTCTCGAGTTTCTTCTGAAACAGATGCTGCTGCTAAGGCATCGATTTTTGAAAAATTCCAGAACATCAACCGATCCATGCCCCCCTGATCAAACGTACCATTATAAACATGATTTCCATCTGGGAGTGGTTTCTTCGGTGCATCGTTATCTACTGGAGCCCCTGTAATATCTTCCACTCTTACATTACCAATCCAGACGGGGTTGGTTCCGTTGCCACCAAGATTGAATTCAAGCCTTGCTGCAATATCAGTTTCGTTCAGCATATCAAAGGTAAATTCATAGGATTGTAGATCACTAGTAAGCTTAAACGACTCTTCATTCGAATATTTCACCCAACCACGTGAAGGGCCAGCACCAGCTTTGACCATGATATTCCTAGCATCTGAAGACTTGGCGTCGAAGCTTACTTTATATTTTCCTCCATTGACAAGCGAGATGTTCTGAATCATCTGTAAAGAATAAAGCTGTGAACCAGGATTCACAATATTCGTTCGAGCAAAATTCTTACCGTTGATTTCTTCCACAGTAAGACTTCCATCTCCACCAAACTCAGGTAAATGGACAAAGTTCCAATACAATGGATTAAGCTCCACTCCTGACTGATCGACTTCTGTAATCGTTTCTTCATAATTTTGATCATAAATTAAATTGCCATCTTCCAAAGGTTGCTTCGCATCTGCTGGCAAAACAACTGGTCCTGAAACCGGCTCTACCGGCTCACGGTAGTCTCTTTTCTTCAAGTCATACACTCTAACATAGTCAATTTCCATTTGTTTAGGGAATTGGGTTGTTTCATCTGGATCACCATCAAACCAACCGCCAACTGCTAGATTCATAATTAAATAGAATTCTTGATCAAAAGGAGCAGGATAGGAATAATTTGCTGCATTGTCCTTCCCTTTTGAATACCATTTATTCTGAGTTTGATAGAGTTCTCCATCCACATACCATCGTAGCTCTCCCGGCTCCCACTCTAGAGCATATGTATGCCAGCTGTCGATTCCTCTATTTTTAGGAAATTCATATTCTTTGCCGGTGTACTTGTTATTTGGCCAGCCTTCTCCATAATGAATTGTACCTGCAACGTTATACGGTCTGCTTCCCCATCCCTCGACAATGTCAATCTCCCCTGAGGCTGCCCAGCTACCATATTTATCTTCTTCAGGAAGCATCCAAATGGCAGGCCATAATCCCTTTCCTACAGGAAATTTTGCTTTTATTTCGTACCTACCATACTTCTTACTAAATAGACCTTTTGTTTTGAGCTTAGCCGAAGTATAATCATATGTTCCAAACTTGTCTGTAACCTGCTCTTTTTTAGCTTTGATGACAAGCTTGCCATCATTAATAAAAGCGTTTTCATTTGAGTCCGTATAATATTCTTTCTCGTTGTTTCCCCATCCGGGAGTGATACCATTTCCGTTTTGATCGGTTATCCAGTTCCCGATATCAAAAGTCCATTTGGTCCTATCAATATCTGTACCGCTGAATTCATCTGACCAAACAAGGGACCAATCTGATTTGTTCTGTTTTACAACCTGATTTGAGATTGCTTTTCCATTTCCTTGTTTGACATTCGTTCCAGCGAAACTTGTGCCAGGCAGAATCATCATTGCACTTAGTAAAATCGCAAGTGTTCTTTTCAATCCAATTCCTCCCTACTAATAGAAGATTTTTAAAATTGCTGTAACCATGACTCTACTATTTAGATAAGCTTTTCTCCCGATAGAATTTCGGAAACTACTTGCAAACTCTTGAAGACTATATGTACAAGAAAGTTTCCAAAAGAGTCTAAAAAAACACCACCTCCTTAATAGAACATCATTCAGTTGCTTTTTGTTTTAACAAGGAGGCAGTCCATTTTTAGTTTCTCGTTTTTATCCGTGTAAATTGCCTACTGATTTCCACTTCATACTCTTTCGCCTTAAAGTAGCTTAGCTTTTTATAATATAAGTAGTAATAGAGTGCTCTGGTAGTACAGCCGTTGTAACCTTCCCTTCAAGTGATATTGTGATTGTTTCTGACTTGTCTTCCTCATTCATCACGACTACAACAATAGAGCCATCTTCGTTCTGGAAGGAAACTGCCTTCAACGTTTCGTGATGAAGATCATGCGCAATTCTTGTCGCATTCGGTTTGATGTATTTACTGAAATGACCAATATAGTAATAGGAGCTATTATAGTGAATCTCTCCCGTCTTTGTATCCACAATAATCGGGGCATCACAATAGTTGCCTACATGGTTTGGGCCCCCCTGTTCATTTAGGACGATATTCCAGTCAATCCAGCCTTCAAGCCAATTGTTGATATCTCCCATGATGTTCCGCGCATAGCGTTCTCCTGTATGCCAGGCTCCAAGCTTAACTCCACCTTCGATACATCCCTCAGTGAAAATTAAATGCTTATCAGGAAAATCATCATGAATTTTGCTTAAATTCTCAAACTCCTCAGAAACATACCAATGAAGACCAGTGCCCCAAATATATTTGGAAGCATCAGAGTCTGACAAAATGATCTTTGCCCGTTCATATGCAACATCACGATTATGATCCCAGATGATAAGCTTCTTGTCCTGAAGCCCCTCCTGCTCCATAACTGGACCCAAATGGTTTTTGACAAAATCCCTTTCTTCTTCAGCTGTATACCTGCAGGAATCCCAGACTTGAGTCGCTTCAGGTTCATTCTGTACAGTAATACCCCAGATTGGAATCCCTTCCTGCTCCATGGCTTTGATATATTTTGTATAGTACAAAGCCCAAGTGTGGTAGAATTCTGGCTTCAGCTTCCCACCGTTATTCATTTCATTATTCGTTTTCATCCACGCAGGAGGACTCCAAGGAGAAGATAGAATCGTCAATTCCTCTCCCCTTGTTTTCACAGCATCTTTAATGAGCGGTAGTACATACTTTCTTTCACGCTCAATGGAAAAGCTTTTAAGCTCCGTATCATTTTCTTCCACATACGTGTAATTCTCTAATGCAAAATCACAGCTATGGATATGGGTTCTGCCCAAGCTATAGTTTAGTCCTGTTTCAGGGTTAAAATAGCTATCGATCACCCTTGCCCGGTCTGCTTCGGGAATTTGTGCAAGCGTATAGGCTGCTGCTTCTGTGAAGGCTCCTCCAAATCCCATAAAGCGTTGAAACGTCTGTTCAGGATCAAGCTTAAGCATGATTGCTTGCTCATCTGTTTCAGCCGTACACGTTAGGTTTCCTTTGTCAGTGAAACGCTCTCCAGTATTCTTTGCAGTTTGAATCATCTTGATTTCCATCCATCTGCACCCCATCTCTATTAATCTAGATAAACGTCCATTCTTTCTATTTTTCCGCCTCTTATATCCGTTGCATATGTTTCTTGAATTCTTTCTCCTGCAATTTCCACCTTGCTGCCATCCATATGAAGGATATATTTAACAGCCCTCACTCCATCAGGTCCAAATGTGTTTTTTCCAGAAGGATTGTGGTAGGTTATGTCGGTATGTCCTAATAACTTAAAGTGTACCCTTCCATTTTTATCAAATAGCCATGTTGGCAAAATAGGCTGTAACTTTAGTGTCAATTCAGAATCTTGCACTGTGAAGAATTCTTTCCCAACCATCATTAATTGCCAGATGCTTAAAAATTCCGCGGTCGTGCCACTAAGCCTTGCGACAAAACCCTGACCGTGAAGGCTTTGGTCCGGATTTACACTGCTAGCAATAAAGGATGAATTTTCAAGAATACTTCTTCCGTATACTTCTGGATCCATGAATGGTGGAAGCACATTTGTCAGATCATCAAAAAACTCTTCATATAAACCAGACTTCAGAACACTAAGGAGATATTTAAATTCCATATGCATGAAGATGGATTCCCGCTCTAGCCAGCCCGGCGTGAAGGCTCTGGCTCGTCCAATTTCAAAACTCTGTTCCTCTAATGAAGCGGATGTTTTATACATTTTCAAGTTCGTGTCGAATATCTCTGAATTCCTTACATGCTCATAAATTGACTTAGCTGATCGGGAGTCTGTACTCTTCATTTCTCTCGCAGGACCTTCTAGGAAGTGTGGAAGCATAGAAACATCGAAAGATTCAACCTTTACAAGCGGAAGTCCCTTTTTATTATTTGTTTTCTCTTTGCCGCCTTCGTCGGTGATCTTCTTCCATGTCACTGCTTCGAAACAGAAATAGGTAGGAATAAGTCCATTGCCCATTTTTGTTGCTCGATCAATTCCTACTTTCGTTTTCTCCAGCATAAGGTTGGCATAACCAGCAAGTGCTTGGTTAGATAGGCTCACTTCCTGACCTTTAAAGCCCTTTCTAACTTCTTCACGATACTGTTCACGGGCACTTGTTACCTGATCCCAATAGGCGAAATCATTCAATTGACCCTCTCTATATTGTGTTAGGCTGTCATTGATGGAATCGAGTAATTCGCATACTTCAATCGGTAGTAAAATATCCCCTTCCACTTCCTGTCCAGAAGCATTAACAAACTCAAGAAGGCGTTTCAGCTCAAGTGTTTCACTCATCGCTGAACCGAATAAACCTGGAAGTCCGTTCATTGAATCATTCCAACCTGGTTTGTTCGCTTCCATCTCCACGCCCATTCCGTATGGATCCAGAGTAGAAAATTTGATCAGAGCAAGATTGAATAGTTTGCTGTATAAGTTTGCTGTGTAGAATTCACCGTTTGATCTCATCATCCAGTTTGAACCTTGCTGGTGTTCTCCTTCCAAAATCGCATCATACTGACGGACCTTCCCATCAGTAAGGACATATTTTTCCGAACGAGGATGAACAAATACAGGGCTGTAGAAATATTTGTAGTCATGTTCTTCAAAAAGTAGCTGCTTTCTTTTTTCTGGGAAAACCTTCAGGTAATTTTCAATCAAATCCAAATTATACGTCCAATGATCCATCCAATAGCCTTCTCCGAACTCCGCCTCAATGTTTTGGCTGCTCTTTGAAAGAATCTTTTTAAGAAAATCAGGAAGTGATAATTGTAGTTGGATGCCTCTGTCTGAGATGGTCTGGAGCAAATCTCCAGGTGTAAATGTTCCCTCAAGCTTTTTCTTAATAAAATTGACATCTGTTGCATCGCTAACAATCTCCTCGAGCCAGGTCCATTCTGTCTGATTAGCAATCTCAAAGCTTGCTCCCTTTACCACAAGAGGGTTATATCCATCGGCCTGGATTAGGCTCATAAACAACTTGATATTATAAACGCCCGTTTCCGGATGAAAAAATACATCATTCCGACGATTTTGATTCACATCTCGGAAATTCCCATTTCCCTGGGAGAAAAATTCAGGAGCAAGAGAGAAAAAGTTATAGTCTCTTTCAAGGTCCCCGTGTTTTCTGGAAAACACATAATATACAAATGGTGTGTTCTCAGTCTCCAGTAAAATTGGATAGCCTCCGCGCAGGACATTGTCAAGGTAACTCTGTTTCACATAAGCATCAAATAAGGGCGAACCCGATTTAGTCATCGCATCTTCAGTAATTTCCGAGACCAGACTCTGGCTTTCGCTATACTTTTGTTTCATATAACCATTTGCCATAACTTCAGCAGCTTTGTCATTAATTATTCCGATGTCCTTCACATGACCAACTAGCGTATAGAATGTTATTTTCTCATTAGATGCAAGCACCTTACCTAAACCAGAAAATCCACATGGTACCCTATTAGATGTTACAGGTTTTGCATTCTTTAAATCCTCGATTGATTTTTGTTCAAATGCATTTGGATAGGAAAGTGAGCTGTTATAACCAAAAATCAAATCGGTATCAACAATTGGTAAAATCAATTCCCCATCTTCTGTAAAGCTTAAATAAAAATGCCCTTTTGAAACCTCTTCGACTTCTGCCGAATCATTCGTCGACGAACGGACCCTGTAATAGGGGATCCCGTTCTCAAGGTTAAAAACGTCCATCCAGCTTTTTAGCGTATTTCCAACTGCTTTGTAGGCAGCATCATCAATTCCAAAAGGTATAATAGCCGGAAGTCCGTCTAGTACCTCTAGTGACATAGTTGTTTCAGTAATATTCTCGATTTCCACTTTACGTACCAAGGCACCGAAGTTTTCATTCGGAAGCGTAAAATACGTAACGAGTGTGTTCACCCCAATCGAACGGTTCACTTCTTCAATCTTCAATTCATTCTCTTTTATATACATATTTCTAGTGCATCCTTTAGTAGAGCCATGGGCTGAAAATGGTTCAAGGATGGTTGCTCCCTTTTCACCTGCGATTTTTACAAATGTACGAAATCCATTCATAGAAACTCGCTGGTACGCTTGGTTTGCTGGGAAGAACTCTGTAATCGCATGGTTTTTATCCTGAACACCAAAGCTCACCATTGCCTGCCCACGGTTTACATAAAATGACCAAATTGGAATTCCATATAGGCCGGCAAGCCCTGGCAGAAAGCTTGAAAAGGTTTTAGCCTGGTCAAATTGTTCAATTACAAAATATTGATTCTCGTCAATTCGGTATTTTTCCATCATACTCACTCCGGTCCTTTGAATTTAGATTGATCGGTTCTTGATAATTTCTGAATAACGATAGCCGCTGTCCTTTAAAATTCTCTCCTGCGTTTCAAAGTCAACATAGGTGATTCCAAAACGTTTTTCGTACCCAAATGCCCATTCAAAATTGTCGAGAAGAGACCATAGATAATAGCCAGCGATATTCATCCCTTCTTCATTCAGCTCGGCCACAGCACGAATGTGTTGTTCAACATACTCCTCACGGTCTTGGTCACGGACTCTGTTGTCCTCTGACACCTGATCATCAAAAGCTGCACCATTTTCAGTAATATAGATTGGTAGTTTCGTATACTCTGCTCGAAGGCGGTGAATAAGGTCCTTGAATTCTGCATGTGAGATGTCCCAGCCCATTCCTGTCTTAGGGTAGTTAGAGTAAGCAGACCTATATAGAAAATCTGATGCTGCATTAAATTCAACCAAACCACGGCTGTAAAAATTAATTCCAAAGAAATCACACTCAATTGAAATCTTCTCCAAATCACCGTTTTGAATAAATTCATAAGAATGAACATATTTGGAGAACAAATTCATCATGTCGACTGGATAAGAACCTTTTAACACAGGATCAAGAAACCATCTGTTAGAATAGCCATCAGCATTATTGGCAGCCAATCGATCATTTACCGAACTGCTCGCAGCGTACATAGGTGACAGATTTAGCGTAATACCAATCGGTGTTGTGGAAGCAAATTTCTCTTTCAACAAGGACACTGCCTCCCCGTGGGAAAGAAGAATATGATGTACTGCTTTTAGAGCTTCTTCCATATTGGTGTGACCCGGAGCATGTATTCCCTGGTGATAACCGAGGAAACCGGCACACCAAGGCTCATTATGGGTGATCCAATAATCCACTTGGCTATCCAGCTCTTCAAAGCATTTTTCCGCATATTCGATAAACCAGTTAACAGATTCACGATTTGTCCATCCACCCTGTTCATGAGCCCACATCGGTAAATCCCAGTGATAGAGCGTAACGGCAGGCTTTATTCCATTTTCAATCAAACGTTTGATTAAATTTTTGTAAAAGTACATTCCGGCTTGATTATATTGTCCCTGCTCAGGAAAAATCCTTGGCCAGGCAATTGAAAACCGGTAGGAATCTACACCAAGAGTTTTGAGCACCTCGATGTCCTTTTCATATAAATGATAATGATCACAAGCAACATCCCCTGTATCCATGTTGAATACTTTTCCAGGAATCCGTGAAAATTCATCCCATATGGATAGACCTCTTCCATCCTCCTGATAAGCACCTTCAATTTGGTAGGAAGAAGTTGCCGTTCCAAAAATAAAATCCTTAGAAAATTTATTCATGTGAAGTTCTCCTTAAATTTAATTGTCCTGTTTTTGATAAACCTTTATATAATCAATCATCATCTGCTGAGGAAATGTAGTAGTCTCGTCGGGGTATCCCGGCCATTTCCCGCCGACAGCAAGGTTGAACTGCAAATAAAACTCTCTGTCAAAAGGTGCATATCTAGGAACATTCTCTCCCGTTTCTTCTGGTTTGCTGAACCATTGGTTCTGCCTGGCATACAGGACTCCATCTACATACCACCTAAACTCTCCTGGTTCCCAGTCCAAGGTAAAGACATGAAAATCATCCGAAAACTTCGCGTTTCCAGGCAATGTATAATTATCACCGGTGTAAGTGTGAGGCAGCCCATAATGAAGGGTTCCATAAACAGTGCCAGGCTGATGGCCAATCTGTTCCATAATGTCGATTTCCCCGCAAGCAGGCCATCCGGTATAACGCTCCTTGTCTTCAGGCATCATCCAGATTGCTGGCCAGATTCCTTGGCCTTCTGGTAATTTGGCCCGAATCGAAAAGCGCCCGTATTTCCATGCTGCTTTTCCCTTAGTAGTCAACTTTGCAGAAGTATAATCCATCTTTTCATAAGCTTCCTGTCTTGCCTCAAGGATGAGCATTCCATTCTCTATTCTTGCGTTTTTTTTGCGAGCAGTGTAATATTGGGACTCTTCATTCCCGAACCCCCAGCCACCCTCAACAAAATTCCATTTTCTTGCATCTATTTCCGGAAGTTTAAAAGAATCTTCCCAAATTAAATTCCACTGTTGTGAATCATGCAATTTTGAAAGCGTAGTCATTTCTTTGTTTTGAGTAAGTTTTTGGTCTATCTCATTGGTTGGTTTCATCTAAACCTCTCCCTTCTTGGAGCAGAATTTTGTAGGATAGACACCTATTCCCTAACTCTTATTTTACCTTTGCTTGCCTGACATCTTGAGACAGATAATTTTGTATAGGGTTTCAATATTTTAGAAGTAGGAAGGATATTCTGCTACTGCACCAAAATTAGGAAATGAATTCACAAAAAATGGATGAGCCTAATCAGCCCATCCATTAGTTCATTTCCCTATATTCTTTTGGTGAGATCCCTACTAATTCCCTAAATACTCTCGCAAATTGCTTCGGGTTCTTATAGCCAACCATCTCACTCACTTCAAAAACTTTAAAATCACTTTCTTTTAATAGTCGACTTGCCTCTTCAATCCTGACCATTTTTAGATAATCAACGAAATTCTTGCCTGTAAATTCCTTAAACATATGACTGAAATAGGAATAGTTCAGTGAAATATAATTGGATACCACAGCAAGGTTTAAATCTTTATGATAGTTTTCTCCGATATATTCAAGAGCTCGGTCCATATATTTTTGCTCAGAATAAACGGATTTCATTTGTTTATGATATTCATGTATTCTCATTAGTAAGTCTTCAAGCGCGCGGAAATACTCATGAAAATTATCAAAATTATATATCTCGTCCATTTTATTCAAGACCTTGAATGTCTCAAGAGATTCTTCTCCTAACCTTGCAAAAAAGCCTTTGAAGATAATTTCATTAATTTCTTTATTTAAGTTTTCAAGGTAACTGATGTCACTCTTAGAGATTAAATCAAAATCCATCACCGTCAATAAAAGAGATTTAATCTCCTTTTCCCGGTCTGTCCCAAGCATATTGGAGATTTTGTTGATTAGATCGACAGGCAGAGTTTCAAATTTTTCCTTTTCCTTCACCTTCTCATAGTAAATTACGTGGCTTCGAGGGTAAAGAAAGCGGTACTTCAAAGCTTCAGCTGCTTGCCCATATATCCTCTTTATCTCGGTCATATCTTCTGCCCTTTCACTTACACCCATTGAAAAAGCAATATTCCTATCTCTCCCTAACTGATCCTTTAGGCGAGAGAAAATCAGACTGTCCGAAGTGAGCATGACGGTTCGATGATCTTTATCAAGAAAGGAAATGTAATTCCCATGGTTTTCTGAAGGGAGTAGATCATTAATTCTGTGAAGAAAATCCACTCCCTTAATAACTTCCCCTGAATCAATGATTGAAACATAATATCCATCAGAGAAAGATTCCATTTGCATTTTTTGATAAAGACACTTGATTTCTTCTTTGTCGAGATTGGGATTTAGCAATATATAATTCAGCTGGCTGGTACGGTACTCATCCATATGCTGATAAGTCATTTTATTATTGGATTCCAATTCTTCAATAATCGTATTCAACGTTTTAAACAGTTCTTTCCTGTTAACAGGCTTTAATAAATAATCTTTCACCTTTTGCTTAATCGCTTCTTTTGCATAAGCAAAATCGTCGTACCCACTAAGAATAACAAGTGCGGGCTTTTTATCCATCTCTTGAAGCTCTTTGATTAACTGAATTCCATTAAGATGTGGCATTTTTATATCAGTAATCAGGATATCAGGATGTTCTTGATTAATACAATCCAGAGCATCCAAGCCATCTGCCGCAACAAAAGTTTCGTATGTTGGATACTCCCTTTTGATCATCGCCTGGATTCCTTGGCGGATATTTTTCTCATCATCGGCAATAAGGATTCTATACAATGTGACTTCCTCCTTTCATTAATTTACAAGGCACCTTAATCGTCACGACTGTAAACTCTCCTTCTTTACTCGCGACTGAAACGCCATATCTATTTCCATAGTATAGTTTAATTCTCTCATTCACATTTTTAACGCCTATGCCATTTCCATCCTTAAATGAATATTGAACTCTTTCCTGGTTTGATTGGATTTGGTCATTCAGTCGGTCACATTGTTCTAGAGTCATCCCTGAACCGTTATCGGTAATATTAATGATGGCCGTCCCAGCCGAATACTCCGCCCTAATACAAATAATGCCTTGACTTGAAAGATTTTTGGGTATGATTCCGTGTTTAACTGCATTCTCCACAATGGGTTGCAGTGACATTTTCAAAACTTCCTGCTCCAGCATTTCTTTAGGCACATCAACTTCCAAATTTAGCAGTCCATCCAGACGTAAATTCATAATTTCAATATAATTTTTTATATATTGAAGCTCGTCTTCAAGGACAACAAAATCGTTTTTCCACCTGAGGTTATAGCGCATCATTTCACCTAAACACGTAATAGCGTCTGAGATATCATACTTACCCTCAATTTCTGCCATCATTTTAATATTTTCAAGTGTGTTATATAGGAAATGTGAGTCTATTTGTGTTTTAAGAGCCTTTAGCTCTGTTTCTTTTGCAGCAGCCTGCTTGTTCACTGCATCTGCGATCAAGCTATTGATTTTTCCCAGCATATTTTTAAAATGAAAACTTAGCTCTGCAATTTCATCATGACCACTGATTTCTACTTCAGTGCTGAAATCTCCTTTTTCTACACGTTTCATTGAGTTTTTAAGCCTATACATTTTTTTTAGAAGCAGCTCAATAAGCAGGTATGTGAATAAAGATAGAATAATCACTAGAACGATAATGCCGCTCAAGAATACATTCCTTGTCTTCGCAGTTTCAGCGTTTAGGCTCTCCAGCGATATTACATTTAGTAAATTAGCCTCTAGGTCATCTAAATAAGCAGTAATGACAAGATAAGGGGTACCATTGCTCATAACTTGAAAACTTCCCTTACCTTGTTTTTTAGCCTTAATAAATTCACTTTTAAGCCCTTCTGGATCAAGTTCTTCATCTTCAAAGAAGGTATGCTGGTAATTTCTGATCATGTTCATATCCTTATCGAGCACGACATAGACAGAATCCAAATTATTCACCGTTCCAAACATCTTTGGGAAGAAGTTTTTCAGGAACATATTGATTTCAATGATTCCCAAGTGTTCATCCTTTGGGTAATCAAGCTCCCTTAATAGAGAAATTTTAGATGTATTCTGTGAGGGTAGTCTTTCAAGAACATCTTCATTCTGTTGATCGAACCACCACAGTTCCATTCCATTTCTACGGATTACCTCTACTCTCCATGGCTTGTCCAGGATTCTCTTCTCATGAAATAGAATCGGCCACATCTCGGTAATATATGGATTGGTCGTATAAAGGCGAATGTTTTCAATAGCAGGATTATTCGCCTGCAGTCTTGTTACATTTGATAACTCATTCATTTTAAAATCGATCAGCTGGTCAACATTTGCTTCATTCCTCGATTTAACGAAATCAATGAACTCCACATCAGAAACGACCATTTGCGCTGTACGCCTCATCGTTTCAATGTTGTTTTTGATATGAATTTTTTCAATTTCCAACGCATTTTCATTTTGGATCCTGATTTCATTTATGGCCCTGTTATATACATCCTTTGAATATATTGTAGTAAAAATGATGATTGGAATAATGATAATGGTGATATATAAAGCTATCAATTTTTGCTGCAAGGAAAGGCGCCCTAACCAATGAGCTAGCACTTTAGACAATCGTAAAATAAACACGTTGCTCACTTCCATCTATTTTTACCTATGGTTTGATTGTTGCGATTACGAATATAAATGAAACACATTTTACATGAGGTTTCCCGCTCTCAAGAACCTTATCTATCCATAGTATAACTAGTTTTTCATGTAAAAGTGATCATAAAGTTAACTATTCATTGAATGATTCCTCATCCTTATTAACAGGAAGAGACTGTCCCATTTAGAAAATTTCTAAATGGGACAGCCTTTTAATCATTTTATTTAGCTGCGTCAAGTTTCTTTTTGTTAAGCTCGTAAGTGTTTTGCTGATACTTTTCCACTTTGTCATAACCGTAAGACTCGCGCTTCTCTAAGAAGTCATTAAACAACTTATCGAATTCTTTATCGGATTTAGCTAGTAACAGTTTAGGCAGTGTTTTGCCCCATTCTTGTGCAATTTTACTTGCTGCAACTCCTTCAGCAGAAGTTCCAGTCGGGCTAATACCATCAAACTCAGCAAAGCTAACTGTCTTCCCTTTTGTCCAGTCTTCCATTTGCTTGAAAGGCTCAGATGAAGGTGGAAGCCATTGAAGGTTCATATTCGTATCCATTAGCATCCAATACTTAAAAGAAGCACCGTACTGTTGGTCAAATGCTGCACGATCTTTATTCAATAAGTCTAAAACTTCTGACTTGAATTCTGGTTTTCCGTTAACAACATCATATGTTTCTCCTTCTTTACCCATGTAAAGATCTAGTTGACCTTCTTCACTAATCAGGTATGTCAGGAATTGAATTGCTCTTTCCTTGTCTTTCACATCTTTAGAAATCAATGTTACAGTCCAACCTGAGATGCTGTCTCCTGCTAAAGTAGGAGCATCTCCCTTTGAGTTGGCAGGTCCATCAACAGCAATATAAACAGAGTTTGGATCTTTTGCATATAATGCATGTTGCTGAGCTGCAAGGTCACTACGTTGATAAAGCATTGCAAAATATCTGCCTTGTGAAATTTTTTCTTCCATTTGTGGACGCTTGTCAATAAAGATATCCTTTGCAAGAAGACCTTTGTCGTTAGCCTCTCTGAATGTTTTTAACCATGCAAGATATTCAGGATCTTGGCTACGGTCATAAACCTTTCCGTCTTTCTCCATAGGAATAGCAAGGAAGTTTTGAAGATAAGCTTCTAGAGATGTATTACCTACATCAGTGAATTCATTAAGTCCAAACGGAATCATTGGAGCACCATTAATTTCAGGGAATTTCTCCTTTGCGTCTTCAAGTGCCTTCAAGAAACCTTCAGGAGTGCTCATGTCAGGACTTCCAATCGCTTCATACATGTCCTTTCTGACAAGGAATGTCTGATTCGAAGGCTTAAGGTCTTTGTATTTTTCAAAGTCTTTTGGTGAAGAGGAAGCATTTGGATAACCGTAAGTATTTCCGTCCTCCTGCTTATACCATTCAATCTTTGCACCATCTGCTACTCTGTAAAAATATGGATCATACTGGTCAGCAAGTTCATTTAAAGGAAGTACAAGCTCTCCTTCAACCATCTTTTTAACAGCATCTTCCCACCAGCCTAATGTAATAAAATCAGGAAGTTTGCCAGAAGCAATCATCGTGTTCATTTTCTCTGCTTCATTACCTGCTGGAGAAATGAAATTAACTGAAACACCTGTTTTATCTGTTATATATTTTGAGACAACATCATCTCCCCATTTATGTGCGAACCAAGAAAAGTTTACATACCAGTCAAAAGTAATTGGTTCTTTGTTGGACTGCCAGCCAGGAGCATCCGCTGAAGCCTTTGGTTTATCTGCATCTTTCTTTCCGGAAGCGGTTTCATTCGTATTAACAGAACAGCCTGAAAAAAGTGCTAAAACCAATGATAGAATAAGAAGCAATGAAAAGCTTTTAAAGAATGATTTTCTCCTCATTTTTTGACCCTCTCTCTTTTTATTATTTTTGGGCCACATTACTAAATGTACACTGCTTTAATAAGACGGGAAAGACTTTTGTGACAAAACACTAGCCTTTCCCACATTTTAGGAAGAGGGAATCCTTCATATTAAAGCAAGTCATCCAATAATGAAGCATTTATCATTTAATTTCTTCATTTAAGAAGAATTAAATCCATTTCATCAGCCTTTTACTGAACCAATCAGCATTCCTTTAACAAAGTACTTTTGTAGGAATGGGTATACAAGCATGATTGGAAGGGTTGTAACAACCATTGTTGCTAGTTTAATAGATTGAGATGTTACCGTTTTTGTAGTAACTGTTCCTGCAGCATTCATCATCATTTGGTTAGAGCTAGACTCTGCCACAACCTTGTATAAATAAGTCTGGATTGGTTGCAAATCCGGATTATTCACGAAGATGACTCCGGCAAAATAGTCATTCCATTGATATACTCCCTGGAACAAGGCAATCGTGGCAATAACAGGCATCGAAAGCGGAATGATTACTTTTATAAAAATCATAAAATCATTTGCACCATCAATCTTCGCTGCTTCTTCTAAGGAAGCAGGCAATTCCCTAAAGAAGGAAACAAAAATGATTAAATGGAAGAAGTTAAACAACGTTGGGATGATATATACCAAGAAATTATCGAATAATCCGAGATCTCTAATTAAAAGGAAGTAAGGGATTAATCCACCACTGAAAAACATGGTGATGATTCCAATCATCATGTACAGTTTTCTACCGTAAAGGTCTCTCCTAGAGATTGCATAGGCAACCATTGCCGTAAAAAACACATGAGTGAGCGTCCCAATAACGGTTTTTGATATTGTTATCCCAAAAGAGGTTAAAATTCCTTGCGTTTGAAAAACTGCTTTATAATTTTCTATTGTGAATTCCCTCGGCCACCAGTAGATGCCACCACGCATGGCATCAACACCATCGTTCAATGAATTCACTACAACGTACCAAATTGGATAAAGGGTTATGCCACATACAAATAGCATGATCAGAATGTTTACATTATCAAAGATGTATTCACTGGTCGTTCTCCGATTACGTTTAAAAAGCTTAAACATGTATCCTCACCCCCTAAAATAATGATGTTCCACTTAATTTTTTTGTAATCTTATTAGCAGAAAGAAGAAGAATAAAAGCTATAATTGCTTTCATTAATCCAACAGCTGTTGCATAAGAGTACCTAGCATTCTGAATACCCATCTGGTAGACGTAAATATCAATAACATTTGATGCGCTTTCATTTAAAGAGTTTCGAAGAATTAATATTTGATCAAAGTTCGAATTTAAGACACCGCTTACAGCAAGAATGAAAAGGATTGTGATCGTCGGACGGATGGATGGCAATGTGATGTACCACATCTTTTGGAAACGATTTGCTCCATCAATCGTTGCAGATTCATATAGTTCCGTAGATACACCCGCAATTGCTGCGAGATAAATAATCGCTGACCATCCTAACTCTTTCCAAATATCTGATAGAATGATGATGGCCCAGAAGTTATCGGGCTCAGCAAGGAAATTGGTTCGTTCACTGATTAATCCAAGACCTAGTAATATATCATTAATCACACCGATATCGGCAAGCCATGTAGTCAGGATTCCTCCAAGGACTACCCATGATATAAAGTGAGGCAAGTACGAAATCGTTTGAACCGCCTTCTTGAGCTTTAATGAAGTAAGTTCATTTAATAAAAGAGCAAATATAATTGGAAGTGGAAACCCAATTAACAATTTAATTAAGCTGATTCCAAGCGTATTTTTCAGGACAATCCAGAAATTATCATCTTGCAGGAACTCTTTGAATTGCATCAATCCAACCCAAGGTGCTTCTGAAATTGTTTTGATAACGCTGTATTCCTTAAAAGCAATGATCAACCCATACATCGGGATATAGTTGAAAACAAACATCCAAACTACACCTAGCAGAGCCATTACCTGCAAATATTTTTGAGAAATGATTGTCTTTTTAATCTTTTTGTATTTTTCTTTTTTTGTGGGCTTTTCCCTAATGGTACCACTCTCTTGTTGTTCAACTGACTGCTGTACCTTGACTTCCATTTCTTTCACCACCTAAGTTGCTTTTGTCTTTCCTATACATTTATATTAAGAAAAGGTACTAGCATTTATAAGCCATGAAATTTTGCTTATGGTACCAATTTTTTAGATTCTGCTTTAAAGGTAGAAATATTGATACCATCATGATGGTATCGTTTTCATCTTTCAAAAGAGGGGCGGTTCCTCTGACACAAAAAAGAAGCAGGATTCCCTTTTTCAGAGTCCTGCTTCTTTTATTCAGTCTAAATCAAAAACCCTGGCCACGTCTTGACAGCGAGCCTTACAGATTTCCCTGTTGATAAGTTTTAGTTCAACTCTTTATAATATCTATTTCAAATATTAACTAATTTCTAGCGATAGGATGTTTTTTTAGATTTAACCCGTTCTTAAAGTCCGCTTTTTTATGGTGTTTTACAACATCATACCGCTTCTGTTCCCCACTTCTTCTCATCCTGAACAAACAGGATTCCTAACTCATGATGATCGCCTTCGTAGAGAGCTCGCTGGACAAAGCGAACTTGTCCATTTACGTCTAACACCTCAAGCTTACAGTGGGCACGGTTCCGTTGTAGCGCCTCATAGACCTCAGCTTCGTTATGTACGATTGTTCCATTTACCTTAGAAACAATCTCCCCAACGGAAAGCTGCATTTTTTGTGCAGGAGAATGTGGAAGCACTCCTAAAATCATGACACCTTGATTACGCTTGGAAAAATAGAATGGACCATTTTCTTCCTTTGTTTTTTGACTAAAGTAGATAACCTCACGACCTAGGATTCCGATCGCAACGACCGCTAATGATAGAATCGGTAGCCAATACGAGGCGATCGCGATGGCCGTTAGTACGAAACCATGAGCCATGATTTGCTTTCCGACATGTGTGACTGCCTGGGTTGGAAGTGCTCCTTGGATGTGCTGATAATGCCCGAGTGCAAACGGAACAAGCAGTAGTCCGTAGCCTTCTCCACCTACATCAAACACTGGCCACCATTCAAACGGCAGCTGCTGTAGGGCATCTCCAGGGATCAACAGAAGAAGCGGCAACATCCATACTCGCTTAAGTTCGTGAACGCCCACTCGTTGGCCGCGCTTGCTAGTCATAAGCTTAGGCGAGGTCCCCTTCTTTCCATTTTTCAAAATGAGAATGCCTTCTGCAATTACTAGTACAGCTAGAAGGACCGTGATGGAAGGGTAGAGCTTGTCTTCGAGACTGCTAAAAAGCTCTGGGAAAAGCGGGATACTCCAGTCCTTGCCCGCTGTGAAAAAGATGGCGAAGAAGGTAAGACCCACTGTGTATACCGATGATAGCAGGCGTACACGAATGCTTAGGATTATCGTGATTGCTGCGATAAATAGGATGGCCGCTAGCGGAATTACCACTCCCGCGGCGATCATAATGACCGATAGTACGGATCCGAGCAATAGTCCGAGCGGTAGTAACTGACGAAGCTCAAAGTAAGCATTTTCGACGCGAACGTGAAAGTGGCTTCGTTCCCTCTTTACTCGAGAAACTCCTAAAAATGCCGCGAGTAGAAAAGTGAAGTAAAACACTGGATGTATTAATAGTTTTGCGAATCCCCAAGCCATTTCTAATAGCCACTCTAGAACCAATCTAGCCACCAACCTTATCAATCTATTTCCGAACTTTTCTATTAATCTTTATTTTACCAAATGAAAGGAGAATTCGATATTAGAAATATTTTGGATAATAGTGGATGTGGGTTTTCAGAGGGGTATTCGATATACTAAAGTATACTACGAACACATATTTGCGTAACTTTCGAAGGTTTATGCGTAAGTTTTCGATTTTATGCGTAACTTTTACGATATATGCGTAACTTTCCACCACATTTGCGTAACTCCATAAAAAATACCCCCTCACCTACCAGAGCAAGGGGGTCATTCGTCACATTATTTCGCCAACAACCGGAGTCCAGTCTGCAGCTGCGTGTCATTGCTATCCTTCTTCATTTCCTCAATCACCGCACTCTCAAGAGCACTGGCTGTTTTGCTATCAATTTTCCCCGTCATCTCTAAGTCGTGTTGACGTTGGAAGGCCCTGACAGAGGTTTCGGTACGGTCATTGAAATAGCCGTCCTCTCGACCCGGATCAAGCCCAAGTGCCTTCAGCATTTGCTGGGCATTTTTGATTTGCTCGTTGTTCATATCCTTCTCTAACGCTTCGGTGATTTGAAGCGGATGCGTGTGATACAAGTCTGATTGGACGACCTTCACATCAGGTTCAATCCCCTTTTTGTGAATCCAGTTTCCATCAGGAGTTAACCACTTAAACAGAGTTAGCTTAATATTGCTGCCATCCCCCATCGGTACGGCTTGCTGAACGGTTCCTTTTCCGAACGTGGTCTCTCCAATGAGCTGGAATCCTTCCGCTTCCTGCAGTGCACCGGCAAGAATTTCAGAGGCAGAGGCGCTGCCTTTATCGATCAACACGGCAACAGGATACTCTTTATCTTTCGTTAGGTTTGAAAAATAGCGCATCTTCTCGCCATTTCGTTTCTCGATTTGCACGAATGGCTTTTCCTTTGACACGAATTCTTTCAATATCTCCTCCACGCTCGATAAAAGTCCACCTGGATTTCCACGCACATCAATCAGTAACCCATTGATGCCTTTATCTTCAAGCGCCTTTAACTCCTTTTTAAACTCATTAGCCGTTTCCTCTGAGAATGTAGTGATCTCGAGATACCCAATATCCTTCCCATTCTGCTTTTTCACATCACTATGCACCGTGATTTGCGGAATTTCATCGCGCTTCACGTTGACAACGAGCGGCTTAGTTAGGCCACTACGTGCAATTTCCAGTTTTACCTTTGTTCCTTTTTCACCACGGATTTTGAGGGTTGCTTCATAGAGGTCCACCCCGTCCAAGCTTTCTCCATCCACCGATAGTATTTGGTCATTTGGACGCAAGCCTGCTTTTTCGGCTGGAGAATCTTTAAATGGGGACACGATCACAATTTTCCCATCGACTAGACCTACTTCTGCACCAATCCCCTCAAACGAAGATTCTAGCGTACTGCTAAATTGCTTGGCCGTTTCTTTATCCATGTAAACGGAGTACGGATCGTCGAGTGTAGTTAGCATCCCTTGAATCGCACCTTCGATGAGTTTTTCTTGATCCACACTTTCCACATAACTAGTTAAAATTAATTCGTACGCTTTTTCGACTTTGTCCAATTCTTCTAGATTAATAGCCTGAGGAGTTCCCTCGTCGCTGCTTTCGGTATGTAACTCCACCTTGGACTCTGCCGCTAGCGCACCAGTATAATGCAAATACCCATATGTTCCTCCAGCACCTGTCAGCAATGACCCCGTCATTAGCAAGGCGACCCATTTTCGATTCATGAAAAATCCTCCTCTGAAGTAGCTTTGTTGTATGTATAGGGTCTATTTCTCCTTTCACAAGCTGTTGTTGCTGCGCAACAAAGGCTTCCTACAGGAGAAACAGCCCCTTAATTATTAGTACTTACCTACAAAGCATGATACAAAAAACACCCCACAAAGGTTGTGAGATGTCTTTGTATAACCACTATATGTGTGAAATGGACGAGTTATGAATTATTTCCGGACAACGAGTGTGGCGAGCTGTTTGGTTAGGGTTTCTAATTCTTTGAATGATTCGACCACTTGGGTGATTTGGTGGGATTGCTCTTCGACGCTTGCTAGTACTTCTTCTACTGCCGCACTGGACTGCTCGGAAACACTGGATAGCGAGGAGATTTCGTCGATCACCGCTTCTGAGTTTTTAGAGAAATGAACGAGACTTTTTTCCACTTCTTCTGCTTGCTGTAGTCCTTGCTTTGAAGAGGCGAGCATCGACTGGAACGTTTGACTTGTTTGCTTCGTCATTTCTAATCCTTTTTCAACCGCAAGCTGGCCGCCTTGTACTTGGCCTGTTACTTGTACCGTCTTTCTTTGAATTCCATCTAGGATGGCTTCGATTTCATGTGTGGACGCTTGAGAGGTTTCTGCGAGCTTACGAACTTCCCCAGCTACCACCGCAAAACCTTTACCTGCCTCTCCCGCGCGCGCTGCTTCGATCGCTGCGTTTAATGCGAGCAGATTCGTTTGATCGGTTACTTCTCTAATTTTTAAAACAATCGCTCCGATTTGTTGGGTTTGGTTGTTTAGCTCTTTCATCAATTGACTTGTATTTTCGACCGAGTCATAAACATCCTTCATTTCCGTTTCGAGCGTGTGAACCTTTTTTGTGCCTACTTGAGACGTGTGCTCGGTTTCAAGTGAGATTTTGTGAAGCGTTTGAGCAGATGTTACAACTGAACGAATCATATCTCCTGACAATTGCATCGTCTCATTCATCCCAGTCACAGAACTTGCTTGTGTCTCCATTCCTTTTGATATTTCGGAAAAAGCAGAGGTCAGCTCAACAGAAATTTGATTTGTTTTCTCTATATTTCTTTTAAAAGAATGGCTGAAGTTCTGCAGCACACCTACCGACTCTTTTACTTTTTCTAGCAATTCATCAACCTGATCTTTTCCTTGCTTTAACTCGACTCCGTCGGCTTCCATCTTTTGGGTTAGCTTTGAAGTAAGTCGTGCCTGTGTAAGGAACATGATTAACGTTACAATATTGATGACATTCAATGAGATTAAGATCGAAACATCCGCTCCGTAGAACATTTGCTCATTAAATTTGAAAAAGAAGTAATTGCTCAGAGCTAACCCGATCACTCCCGTAATGGCCATGGATCCCACTTGGTTATAAATCATGACAACTGCTAGAGCAAAATAAATCATTAAATAGCTTGATAGCTTTGGAGAACTAGAGACCATAAAGAAAATAAGGATCGCGATCCCAACAGCCACAATGTAATGAATATGTAGTGTAAACTTTTTCGTTAAAGTTAATGTCGTAATTATGGATACGAGTATAAATCCAACAATTGCAAATGTAAGAATTCCTTGTGTGCCAACGTTTGCAGCAAAGTTACTAGCAAGTCCTAAGGCAAAGCAAATCCATAGTAAAAGGGTGACCAGCTTGTTTCTTTCCTGCATATATTGAATTCTGTCCATATCAAATTCCCCCAATAGTTAATATGAAACAACATCCTTTAATGAGCGTGTGAAGTCATAACGTAAATCTACATAATGATTATCGCCCAGATACACAAGTGGACAATGTGGCATATCCTCGTAAACCGTTATGATTGTCCCTTGCTCCCCTGTATTTAACACGACTTTTTTTCCGATAAACTGATCCATTAAGTATTTAGTAAAAGGTACCGTGATCGTAGGGTTGAACTTTCCCTTTGCGGTTTCCTCCATTAAAATCATAACAGCAACGACGGGTGACTGCTCCCCCTTATACGGACGGACTGCTGTGATGGCATCATACGTGTCAGCGACCGAGATGATTTGAGCATGAAAAGGGATAACATCCTCTCGAACACCATACGGATAGCCAGAACCGTCTAATCTTTCATGGTGCATAAGTGTTCCCATAATCACCTTCGAGCGAGTCTCACCCATTTTTTTTAGGATATGTACCCCTTCAACCGTATGGTTTCGGATAAGCTCCCATTCTTCAGGATCTAGTTTTCCGTTCTTATTTAACACCGAAAGTGGAATAGCAAGTTTGCCGATATCATGCAAAATTCCTGTTTCCCCAAGTAGCAATATTGCTGCTTTATCCATCGCTAATAGCTTTCCTATAATGGAAGAGACTACCGCCACATTTAACGAATGAACATACGTAAATTCATCATCTTTCCTAAGGAGCTTGAGTAGTTCGAAATGCTCATCCTCCGCTACAATCGTATTAAGCATCGGTGTATACATATGCTCAAGCTTTTGCAGGGGCTGGTTGGAAGCGCTACCATTTATTGTTGCTTCCAAATCTTCGAAAATTGTTTTTAGCTGCCCAAGAGATTCCTTGTAGTTCTGTTCTAGTTTTTCAACACTAATAGATGGTTGGTTAATTGAACACGTGTCCAAGCGTAAATTATTATGACTCAAGTGACTTTGTAAAACAAAGATATGTCTTTCGTTTAATACTGTGCCTTTTCGTAGTAGTGGAATCGTTTTATTCTTTGCATACACATCTTCCGCTAGCATCGAGCCTACTAATTGTAAGGAAAGACTCCCCTTTGTTATCATTCCATACACCCCTATAGTTCGTTTTACCTGTGCAATTATTACTATTATAGTACCAAATTTTAGTTTTGAGTATAGGAATGGATGGGGTTTTATTTCGTAATGCTCAAAATATTTCTACAAATTTCGACTTTAACATAAAAAAAAGAAGAGGGAGTTCCTCTTCTACTTTAATATGAAATTAACTTAACACCAGTTCCTTTGCTACTAACTGCTGAATGAACTGATGTCCACTTCTTACAATTTGGTCTTTGTCATAATCCATAGACGCCACATGAAAGGAATTCTCCAATACGAGCCTTTCCTTATTAGTAGAGTGTACAGTTTGAAGGATATAATCGGTATTCTCAGGTGGAACAACATGGTCCACACTTGAGCGCATACCTAAAACCGGGCTCTCTATCTCAGGAAGGATACTCAACGTGTCCTCCATGACCTTTTGTAATTCATGAACCGCTTTTAATGGTACCTTTGGATAAGTAATTTCATGCACACCTTTTGCATGAATATCTGGTTCTGACTCATTTAGAAACCTCGGTTCAACCTGATCTTTTAAATAATCGTAGGCTGGAACTTCCAAAGCAGCGTTAATTAAAATGAGCCCCTTTATTTCTTTATGACGATGAGCTAAACGAAGAGAAAGTGTTCCACCCATTGACTGCCCGATAACAAAAATATGTGAACAATGTTGTTTTAATTGTAAATATGCTTTTTCTAATGAAGAGAACCAGTCTTGATAAGAGCAAGCTTCCATATCTTTATAGTGAGTTCCGTGCCCCTTTAATCTTGGGCATAAAACCGAATACCCTAATCTTGCAAACTCTTCCCCAATATACCGTACACTTTGAGGTGTCCCAAGAAACCCATGAGAAATAAGTACTCCAACTTCACTTCCCTTGAAGAAAAATTCTTCCGCTCCCTCGATAACCGGATATGTTTCTGCCATCTGTTTCGCCTCCATTAGTAAGCAGTTATTTCAATTTTTATCTGTTACTATACTATAATCCATATTATACCCATCTGTAAACTAGGAATTAAATAAAAAAAGCACATTTTATTTTAACTCCATCTTTCCCTTAAAATAATCTCTAAAAAACAGAAACAGAAAACATTTTTACTACTTAGAAAAAAAGGAAACCCATAAGGATTCCCTTTATCTTTTTACAAGTTGAATCATGTAATCTTTTAAAAAACTTCCCCTCTAAACAAGCTCCCATTTCAAAACCCTATTCACCTTTGTCACACCTTGAGAATGGAATAATATACTTTCACTTAATTCTTTTGAAAAGTATAAAGAGGTAAATACCTGTTCACCGTTATTTGCAAAAATCTCAATGGATGAGACATCTATAAAGATGGATAGATGAACAGGATTGGATAGATCAATCAACTGACTTCTTATAAAGTCCTTCTTTGTCCCCGTATTTTCAATTACGTATTTTGACTCGCTTCGATCCATTACCATTTCGTTTTTACTTTTATCAAATATTAATGAGAGTTTTTCATTTGCAGATCTGAAAAATTCAATCGTAAACTGATTGCTTTCTGTCATTTCAAATTGAATATCCAGTCTTTGGCTGATCCCATTTATACTAGTATTCTCGTAAAGTCCCTTGATTGAGAAGTCATTCAGTTCTACTACATTTCTTTGATAGGTTTCAATTTTATGATAAGGCTTTTGAATAAGCTTTCCATTTTTCATTGATAATTCTCTAGGAAGTGTCATTGAACCGTTCCAGCCATGCCCCAGCTCATGCAGGGGATAACTTCTTTCCCACATATTCATCCATGCGATCATAACTCTCTTTCCTTCTGCAGTTAAAACCGTTTGTGGGGCATAAAAGTCAAAGCCCTGGTCAAGTTCTTGCTCCCCCTCCACTTTAAATTCACCTGTAGAGTAATTGAACTCCCCAATTAAAGCCATTGTCGAATGCACATTTTCAAATCTATTCCCAACCCGCGGTTTTTCCTGAGGTGAAAAAAGTAAGACATGTTTGCCATCCAGTTCAAATAAATCTGGACATTCCCAAACAGTTCCATAATTCTTACCTAGTGATAACTGATTTAGATATTCCCAATTCACTCCATCTATGGACGTATAGAATAATACATGCCCAATAAACTCGTTACTCTTAGCCCCAACTGCCATATAAAACCTATCTCGGTAGATCCATACTTTTGGGTCTCTGAAATCTTCAACCCTGATTCCCGTTGGGACCTGGTCCGATGTAATAACTGGGTTATTCTCATACTTTTCGTAAGTTATCCCATCCACCGATTTAGCTAAACACTGCACTTGTCTAATATAGGGAACCGTTTCTTGACTATCAGGAATTGGTTTCTTTTTAAAATCCTTATCATATTCGACGTCAAGCAGTGAATCAATATGGCCTGTATAATATAACCAATGTTCATTACCGACTTGAATCCCAGAACCTGAAAAGACACCATTTCGGTCATAATCTTCACCTGGTTTTAATGCAATTTCTTTGTGATTCCATTTGATAAGATCAGAACTTACTGCATGCGCCCAATGCATGGGGCCCCAAACGGTATCATGAGGATAATGCTGATAAAAAAGATGATATTCGTTATTAAAGTATGAAAAACCATTTGGGTCATTCATCCACCCACACTCAGGCATTAGATGATAGTTATGTCGATAAGTTTTATTAATTACATTTGTTTGTATTGTCATCCCGTTCACTCAAGTCTCCTTTTTCCAAATTGATTTCAGCTCAAAGACTTTAATTGATTTGATCATGATATCTTCCTCACCAATTAAAGAGATGTAATCACTATTTTTTAATGTGGGATATATTCTGCTTGAAATCATTTTTTCGTTATTTAAGTAGCATTCAATTGCCGAGTGATCAATATAAATATGAGCAGAAAAGCCCTTTTCAATATCAAGGAAGCCTCCTTGGAGATCACCTTCACGACCCAAACTGCTTTTGCTTCGGTCGAGCCAAACTTGCTTGTTTTTCTTATCATAGACTAGGCTTGTTTTTTCTTGATTCGTAGGATCCTTTTTACACTCAAACCCAACCAATCTTTCCGTATGTTCGAACTCCATAATAACCTCAAGCATTTTTCCACTTATCTCTTTAAGTTTTTCATTTATTTCAACTAATGGTCTATCCGCTTCATCCACGAGTACTTTATTTCTTAGAGCTACCAGGTTTTCTATAGGTTTCACTCTGAGTTCATTATTTTCTAAATACACTTCAATAGGAAGTCCAGCATTATGGGCCCAACCAGAATCGTATTCTTCCTGCTCATTTCGGTTTCCTTGGAGAATAGAGAAAACAATAGATTTGTTCGTAACGGGATCAACAAAACCACTTGGTCCACTAAATTTAAACTTTCCGTAATCCATCAATTGTGGCTCAGTTGAATCCGGAATGAACCTTAGGCTTTTCTTATCGAACTCTCCAAGATAATAATAAGTATCCACCTGATATTTTGTTTCTTTGTTAAAGTAGCTCATGAACAAAAAGACGTACTTTGTATTTCCTTTATCGTCAGAAACCGGTAGCAAAACAGGCAGTTCCCAATTTGTCCCTAAATAAGGGAAAGCTTCACTGTCTACGGTAAAAAAGTCTCCTTTAAACTGCCAATTTTCACAATCAGTCGATGTATAGATCCAGGCGGTTGGTCCTTTATCTTCCATTCCACCGCCTATGATGAGGTACCATATCTCTTCCTTACCATCTTTCCAAACAAAAGGATCCCTGAATTGAGAAGGCATTCCTTGTTTATCCGTTTGAGTAATAGTACCTTGATGGTCCATTTCCCATTCCACAAGGTGTATGTCCCCTAAATTTTTCGGGCGAGCGATGGCAACTCCCTGGTTATAACTTTTAGCCAAATTGGCGGAGGTATAAAATAGATATGGAATATTTTTTGGACCGATGGTAGCTGAACCAGACCACACCCCTGATGGCGTTAATTCACCTCTCTGGGGAAATAAAGCTGTTTTTTCATTTTTCCAAAAAACCATATCATCACTTGTCCAATGTCCCCAATGCAAATTCGAGAAATAAGGACCCGATGCATTTTTCTGATAAAACAAGTGATACTTTCCTTTGTAATAAAAAGGAGCGTGAGGTTCATTCATCCAATGTTGTGGCGGTATGGCATGATATTGCGGCCGATGAATATCATCTAACAGTTTACTCTGATCGAGATCTATATCCTTAAAATTAAGTGAGAGCTTCTCTTGGACATTAATAAAGTCATTTTGAATCATTTCCGCTGACCAGTGTTCATCATAAATTCGTATATAGTCGACTAATCCAGAGAACATTCCGCCCTTAAAAACGTCACTGATTTTGAAAGGGGTATTATTTAACCCGATTGATAATGGAATATCAGCATTCTCGAATCCATCTGTTAGTTCACATATTACTCGTTGAGAATTTATATAGATTGAAATCAAATTGGTTTCTTGGTTTAAGGTAACCGTAATTTGTGATTTCTTGAACAATTCCAGTTGTTCCTTACTCCTAAATCGATGTATCTGGTTCCCATTCCCTAATTCAAATTGGACTTCCCCATGCTGGAAAAGGGTTAACGCAAAACCTTTTTTCTTCTCTTTATCTAATTGATCAATGATTGTTGTAGATACTTCGCCATGACACGCTTCAAAACAACGTGGGGCAATAAGAGTAACGATCGTCAAGGATCCCTTTACTTCTATTGGTTCATCCTTTATATACGTGGAATATCCGTCAAAATCTAAAGCGTAACCTTCAAGTGTAGATGTGACCCAACTCGGGGAACAACTTCCCTTATACCTTGCATGGTTAAAGACATATTCAATAGATAACAGATTGTCCCGAATCCGTTCTTTGGTTACATTTCCCTTCCCCTCATTCAAACTAAGGTCATATAGTAAACTCATAAGTCACCTCTAATAGAATGTTATTTAATTCCGGTTGTTGAGTTTTGTGGCATAATGTATTTTTGACCAAAAATATAAACGATTAGAATAGGAATAGTTGTAACGGTTAGCCCCGCCATCACCTGATTTAAATAGATTGGTTTCGTTTCATTCATAATATTTACAGCCACAGATAATGGGTATTTATTTGTTTCAGTAAAAATCATAAGAGGCCAAACATAATCATTCCAAGATCCTACAAAAACCAGTATGCCAATTGTCATGAAAATCGGTTTTGAGATAGGGACAGCAATTTTTGTGAAAATTTGCCAATCCGAAGCACCATCCATATATGCAGACTCTCTTAACTCCTTCGGGATCTTCTTAAAAAACACCATAAAGAGATAGATATTAAATGCACTGCCAATATGCGGCAAGGCTAATCCCCATACGGTGTTTGTAAGGTTCATTTCGTTGATGATAATAAAAATTTGGATTAGAACAGACTGAAACGGGAATATGATCAAGATAAGTAACGTACCAGTAATATACTTTTTAAAAGGTATATCAAATGTAGCCAGTGCATATCCAGCTAATGAGTTTACTAGTAAACTTCCAAAAACAATCACAAAACTATAAATAACACTATTAAAGAAATGTAGCCCAAAGTTAAATCTGCTAAACATTTCCCTATAAGGATCAAACCAGGCACTCATATTACTGAAATTTGGTATAAAACTGCTAATTGTACCAATTTCTCTTGATATTTCTGCTACCGATTTCGTGCTACTTACAAACATCCAGACAGTGGGGAATAGGAACAGAATCGTAAATGCAATTAATAGGAGAATTTTTAAAAACATAATTACATTAAATTTCTTCAATTTTTATTCCTCCTTAACCAATTTTCTTTGAACAAAGGCGATAATAATCAATATCAATGCGAATACAACTGTTATAGCACTTGAATAGCCGATTTGACGGTATCTAGTTCCCTGTTCAAACATATATAAGAGAATGCTAGATGTACTACCTTGAGGACCACCATTTGTTAAAACTAACGGTTCAATGATGATTTTAAATGTCCCTGTAGTTACTACAATTAGTACAAAAACAAGCTGATCTTTTATACTAGGAACAGTAATATACCTAAACTTCTGCCAAGCATTCGCACCTTCTAAATCAGCTGCTTCATACAATGATGATGGGATTTCCTGAAGGGCAGCCATGATTATTAACATTTGAAAGCTTATCCCTTGCCAAAGAATAATAAAAGAAATGGTTTGGAGTGCTAAATCTGGATTACCGAAGAATTCTTGCTTTGCAAAGCCCAATTCTGCTAGAAAGACGTTTACAATACCTAGTTCTGGATCTAGGATATTTTTCCAAAGTAAAGAAACCACAATAATAGATAAGATATACGGGGAAAAGAATGCCGTTCGAAAAAAGGTATTCACTTTTGATTTTTTTGCAATTAAAATGGCTAAAAATAATGACAATGCGACTTGCAAAGGCACAATATAAATGACATATTTGGTAGAGTTAAAAAGAGATTGCTTTGCGTATTTATCTTCTAAAATCCCAAAGTAGTTATCCAAACCAACAAATGAGATATTATCTGGTTTCAGAAGATAATAATTTGTAAATGAATAGCCAACTGCGAGAATTAACGGGTAGATAACAAACACACCAATCAAAATAAATGCAGGTAGTAAAAATAGAAATTTAGTACTAAATAAGAAACCTATTAACCCATGCTTATTTCTTATAATCTTGTTCATATAAAAACTCCTTAATAGAATAGAAAGTGTACGAACAATCGTACACTCACTATTTTATTATCATAATTAGCTTTTACTTAAATCTAGTAGCTTCTCTTTCGGCTTTTTCAATCGCATCCTTAACTAGATTCTCTACAGAATCCGTTCCTAACGCAATTCCTTCGACAATATCACCTAATACATCTTCTAGCACCGGGAAGATTGGTGAATTCGGTTTCACATGTTCCGTTTCCACTAACTGATCTAACATTAACTTTCTAGGATACTCACTATATTTTGCTGAAGAAGCAAGTAACTCTTCATGACCTGGGATAAGTCCAGCAGCTTCTTCCATCGCCATAGCACTATCTTTATTTGTTAGATGAGCGACTAGTTCAGCTGTAAGTTCCGGGTATTTTGTATCTTTTGTAGCAGCTACATACCAGCTCCCATGTGGTGCCGAATTATGCCCTTCTTTTCCAAATGGATAAGGCATTAAAGACCAATTTAAATCAGGATACTCCTTTGTTAAAACATCAATCATCCAAGGTCCTTCAAAACTAATTGCAGCTTTTTCTAAGGCAAATGCATTTTCCCTAGCAGTAGGAGAAACGATTCCGTCTCTAAAAAGGGTCTCCATAAATTTAAAAGCTTCAATTGTATTTTCGCTATTTAAATAACCATCGGTATCTAATCCATTTTCTCCGACTAATTGGCCATTATTAGAGAAGATGATTGGTGAATGCGCATACATTTGCCAACCACTGTTATCTGGGAACATATGCACAGGCTCTTGCCCCATATAATCTTTAAGAATTTTAGCATTCTTTAAAAATTCATCGTAGTTCCAAGCTAAATCCAAAGTCCAATTCCCATTTTCATCAGCAGGAATTTCTATTCCAGCAGCTTTAAATAGATCTGGGTTGTAAAAAACAGGGGAAGATAAATCAAAAGATTGTAACGCATAAAGGTTATCACCTACACTACCTGCTTTTACGATTGCATCTAAGTAGGAATCAATAGTAGTTTGATCTAAATATTCATCTAAAGGTAGAAGAAGCTCTGAGTCAACGTATGATGCAGTATGCACGCTTTCTAGTGTAATAACATCAGGAAGATCTCCCGTTGTTATTGCTGCGTTGATTCTGTCATTATAGCCGCTTCCCTCACCAGTTTTTACAATGTGTTCAACCGTAACCTTTACATTTTCATGTTTTTCTTCAAATTCCTTAGCACGTAAATCATAGTTTAAACCCTCTGGATCTTCAGCCGAAACATGTACCCATACTTTTAATTCTTTTACTGAATCTACCTTATCGTTAGTATCAGCTTGATTGTTTGCAGAATCAGAACAAGCTACTAAACCAAAAACTAGTAAAAAAATCATGAAAAGGCTAACATTTTTCTTCATATGCTTTCCCCCTTTTTATATATGGAAATGTTTCCACAATAACTATAAATAAAAGGGCACTGCCCCATTATAAGAGGTGGAAATGTTTCCATCTTTAACCACAGTATATAAAACAGACTCCTGTTTGTCAATCTGTTTTAAAAATATTCTTAATATAAAATTAACGTGTTGTCCCACCCCTTAAAAACTGTACAGGATGTATTTTAGGGTTCACCTGTTCTCCGTTTAATTTCTTGATGACAAGTTCCACTAAACTTCTCCCCATTAACTCAACAGGTTGCCTAATGGAAGAAAGTTTGGGCCTAAACATTGCATATGTCTGAATGCCGTCATACCCTATAATTGAAAGATCTTCAGGAATACGTATACTTCTATCCTGTGCAAGTTGTACGAGTTCCAATGCCATCATATCATTCTCAACAAAGACCCCATCAATATTCTTGTATTTATCTAAGAATGTATTTAAAAAAGTCGTTTGGTCCTTTATCGGATCCTCTTCAATATAAAGTGTATAGTTTATTCCGGTTTCCTTCGCCGCATCTTCAAAGCCTTTTAGCCTTTTTTCTACTTCAGTAAAAATGGTTTTGGAATAAGTCCCTATATATGCCACATGGTTACACCCAGTTTCTTTCAACACCTGTAGAGCCATCTTACCACCACCATAATTATCACTTGAAACATATGGTATCTCTCCAATATGGCGATCAACTAAAACAATAGGCATTGAATGATTGATTTCACTTTCTATAGAGTTATATGAAATCCCAATAATCCCCGAGACTTTATTTTGCTTAAGCATGCTTATATACTTTAGCTCCTTTTCTTTCTGACCAGTAGAATTACAGAGAATCATTTTGTAGCCCTTTTTATCAAGCTCATCTTCTATAAAGAAGGCCAACTCAGAAAAGAAGGCATGATGAATAGAAGGCAGAAATAACGCAACCGTTTTGTTATCTTGTGTCACGAATGCTCTTGCCGTTTCATTTGGAACATATCCTAATTTTTTTATAGCATCTAGTACCTTTTTTTTCGTTTCTTCACTTACATAACCAGACTCATTAATAACCCGTGACGCTGTTCCTAAGCCTACTCCAGCTAATTTTGCTACATCCTTTATTGTTGCCATAGTATCACCTCAGCTAAAATCATATCATATGTGGAAATGTTTCACTATTATTTTCATTAGTATGGTTCATTTATATCAAGGTATGAATAGAATCGTCTTCCTCTACTTTATATTAATATCTCACTATTAATCATTCCAACAAAAAAAAGCGCAATCTGTCTATAAATGAATAGACAAACTGCGCTTTTTTATAGGGATTATTTTTTACAATGGTACAATTCCACGAGGGTCAATCGCATTGGACTTCGATGCATTCCATCCACCACGGTGAAGCTCGAAGTGTAAATGCTGGCCATAGGAATCACCTGTGTTACCCATGTTTCCAATGAACTGGCCTTTAGATACGACTTGTCCTTCACCCACTGCACGGCTGCTCATATGAGCGTACACCGTTGTATAGGTTTGACCGTTAATAGAATGGGCAATAAATACTGCATTTCCATAGCTAGATGAATAATACGAGCGAATAACTACACCGTCAGCAGCGGAAACAATTGGAACCGTTCCTTTTGCTGCAAGATCGACCCCTGCATGCAGTTTACCCCAACGGACACCAAATCCTGAAGATAGGTAACCCGCTGATGGTCTTGTGAAAGATCCACCGGATACAGCTGGTGCTGAAACGGTACTGCCTCCGCTGCTACTTTCTGTACTACCGCCACCTGACGAATTGTTTGCGGCTGCTGCTGCGGCCGCCGCTGCAGCAGCTGCTGCAGCCGCTTGGCGTTCTTGCTCCATTTGAATGGCTTTTTGCATCGCAGCTGCTTGATTAGCTAAGATCGATTGCTCTTCTGCTAGCGCCATTTTATGGTTATGAAGTTCGGTCTCTTCTTGTTGAAGAGTGGCCATTAACTTGTCCTTTTCAGCCTTTTGTGTTTCAAGGCTTTGCTTCATTCCTTCGAGGTCAGCAAGCATTTTTTCTAATCCAGCAAGCTTGTCCTCTACTTCTTTTTTCTTAGCTTCAAGTTCTTCTTTATCTGCTTGATGCTCTCTTAAAATATCTTGGTCGGCTTCCACAATGGTAGCCACCGCACTCATGCGATCGATAAAGTCTGAAAAGCTCTTTGCCCCCATCAATACATCGATATAACTAACCATACTTCCGTTTTCTTGGAAGTTACGAGCACGGTCCTTTAGCAATTCATTTCGCTTTGCAATACGCTCTTCTAGAACAACGATTTCTGCTTTTAATGTTTCAATATCAGCCTTTGTATTCTCGATTTCAACGTTCTTTTCAGCAATCTTGTTTTCCGTATCTGTTACCTTCATATCAATCTCTTTTATTTGAGCTTGAATACTATCCTGCTGTGCTTGATTCTCAGATAGCTTTTTTTCCGCTTCCTCTAGCTGTGAATCTACTTCTGATTTTTCTTCTTGAATTTGGCTCTTTTCTTCCTGAAGGTTTTCGATTGTGTTCGCCTTTACTGGAGAGACAAGAACACTTCCGAAACCTATTGCAGCAGCAAGTGTGACATATGTTATCTGTTTTTTCACTCCGATTTCTCCTTCCAAATGCTAAGTTAGTCGTTCGATAGACAGATAGATTCTAGTCTATTAATCTAGTCATTTTTTATGTAGAAAAGGAACCTCGTACATTCCTTTTCCTTATATTTTCAAGAATTTACGTACGGACATTAAGCTTCCCCAAATTCCAATGAAGGCTCCCATGATCACAAGGATTCCAGCCACTTGGAAAATAAATGGATTGACATCCAATATTTGAATAAAATTGCCCTCTAATCGTGGTGCAATATAATCATATGCTTTTGTATATAACACCGAAATCAACGCGATTGGGATAATCGAACCCAGCACACCGAGCATAAGTCCTTCTAGGAAAAACGGCCAACGAATAAACGAATTCGTTGCTCCCACTAAGCGCATGATTTCAATTTCACGTTTACGAGCAATAATTGTGATTTTAATCGTATTTGAAATAAGGAACATCGCTGTAAAAAGCAATCCAACGATTAGCACAAGACCAACGTTGCGGCTGACGGATAAAAAGCTAAATAGCTTTTCTACAGAGCCTTGTCCATATTTCACCTTTGTCGTGTATTCAAATTTATCAATTTGTTTCGCCACACTCATCGTGTCAGTAGGATTCTTTGCTTTTACGATAAAGACATCATTTAAAGGATTGTCTTGCTCAAAAAGGTTAAACACTTCTCCTTCTTCCCCAAGACTTGCAATCAAATTATCAAGTTCTTTTTCTTTTGCAGAGAAGGTGACACTTTCAACTTTTGAAAGACTCTTAATCTGCTCTTCAAGCGCTGCTTGGTCTTTTTTCGTTGCTGCAATATCTATATGAACGCGGATTTCCACGTCTTCTTCAATCGAATCGGCTACCTTATTCAAGTTCATCATAATCACTAAAAACACGCCAACAAGAATCAATGTGACAGTTACGGCACTAACAGACGCAAATGTCATCCAGCCGTTACGGCCAAGATTTTTGACGCTTTCTTTCATGTGACGACGGATGGTTCTAGCTTTCATAGCCGTAGTCACCTCGCATTTGATCTCTAACAATTTTTCCACTTTCAATCGCAATAACGCGATGCTTAATGGTGTTAACAATATCCCTATTGTGTGTCGCCATTATGATGGTTGTTCCTCTTGTGTTAATCTCTTCAAAGATGTTCATAATTTCCCAAGAAGTCTCAGGGTCAAGGTTCCCTGTCGGCTCATCGGCAATCACAAGCTTTGGTGCATTTACAATCGAACGTGCAATAGAAATACGCTGCTGCTCTCCACCAGAAAGCTCGGTTGGAAGCATTCTCGCTTTATGCTTTAAGCCAACGAGATCCAGCGTCTCCATTACTCGCTTCTTTATATATTTCGGCTGTTCTTCGATAACTTCAAGTGCAAACGCAACATTTTCATATACATTTAACGTCGGCAGTAATTTAAAGTCTTGGAAAACCACGCCAATATTTCTTCGTAATAGTGGAACTTTTGAGGGTCTAAGTGTGGCAAGATTGATTCCATTAATCATAATCGAACCTTTTGTGGGCTTTTCCTCGCGGTACATCATTTTAATAAAAGTGGACTTTCCCGCACCACTCGGACCAACCACGTACACAAACTCACCTTGCTGTATATCTACATCTATACCATTAGCGGCAGTAACACCGTTTGGATACTTTTTATATACTTCTTTCATTTCTATCATTTAACTATCACCTAAATTGTTTTTGTCATATCTATCAATTGGCCTTTGGATGTTGGTTACATTACATGAATGATGCTCAAATGAATTATCGTCGAAATTCGACAAAAGTTGACCGCTACATTAGACAGTATTCTTCATAAATCACATACAAGAAACATTATAGCACTATCCTAATACAAAAAGCGGTATAAAAATATTACATTTTCTTTTCAAGTATTGTCATATTATGGTGAGAGTTGGTAATAGTCATCTAAATGATTCGACATGATAGGTGAAATTCCTCTATTTAATGAGGGGGATATGTTGTGGAATTTTGTATTTTTGTGGTGGTTTGTTACGTAGAGGTAGACTTTGAGGGTGTCTTTCAATGAGTTTTGGCGATCTATCCGCGAGTTTTGTGGTTCTATCCGCGAGTTTTCGCATTCTATCCGTGACTTTATGGTTTTATCCGCGAGTTTCTGGTGTTTATCCGCGAAATTTTTACTTTATCTGCGATATTCAGAATATATCTGCGAATTTTCAATTTTATCCGCGGTATTCTGAATATATCCGCGAATTTTCAATTTTATCCGCGGTATTCTGAATATATCCGCGAATTTTCAATTTTATCTGCGAAATCCTGAATATATCCGCGAAAATCCCCGTTAGCCGAGAACACACAAAACAAAAAACGCCCCTTCAGGACGTTTTTCATCTACCATTATTTCTTTCCAGCTAACCATTCTGCAACAGTGGAAGCATCTTCGCCTTGTAGAAGTCCCTTTGGCATTGCGCCCTGGCCATTTGCAATTACATTTTCAATATCTTCTTTTGATAGACTAGCACCGATGGCATCAAGCTTCGGTCCTACTCCACCTTCGAGGTTTCCACCGTGACAGCTTGAGCATTTTTGCCCGTAAAGCTTTTCAGCGTCTCCGCCGCTAGCTGTTGTGCTGTCATCGCTTGCTTCCTCTCCGCCGCCACATGCAGCAAGTACAAATAATGATCCCATCAATAGTGCAAGAAGCTTCTTCTTCATCCAAACTCCCCCCTAAGGAAAAAAATACATAGTCGGTAATATTATACCAAGACTAGGCTCGTTTGAAACCCTCACCAAGCACCTCGGAAGCATCCATAACAATGACAAATGCAGACGGGTCAATGGTTTTCACTAGTTGTTTCAATTTCGTGAACTCTGTTTGGTGCACGACGCACATAAGGATCGGCCGCTCGTGATCTGTATAACCACCGTATGCTGATAGTTTTGTCACACCACGGTCGATTTTATTCAGAATGCATTCGCGTACTTCCGCCTGATGGTTCGTTATAATCATGGCCATCTTAGAACGACCAAGACCAATTTGCACAAGGTCAATCGTTTTCGTTGTTACATACAAAGCAATCAATGCATACAAGCCACGTTCAATATCAAACACAATCGCCGCAGACAAAACAATTAACCCATCGATAATTGCCACACATGTCCCCAGTGTAAGACCCGTGTATTTGTTAATAATCTGAGCTGCCAGATCCGTTCCACCTGTTGACGCTTTTCCACGGAACACGATCCCTAATCCAAGACCCACTCCAATTCCCCCGAACAATGCTCCGAGTAGTGGATCATTCGTCCAAGGCTCATAATCATTCGTAAAAAACACAACCAATGGTAGAAAAATGGTCCCTACCAGCGTTTTCACACCGAAATTCTTCCCTAGTAAAAGAACACCAGCAATAAATAAAGGAATATTAAAAGTCCACTGAACAATAGCTGGTTCAAATTCAAATAGAGAATAGAGAATGGTGGATATCCCACTTACCCCACCAGAAGCGATTTGATTGGGTAATAAAAATAAGTTAAAGGCAACCGCCACAATAGCTGATCCGATTAGTACATATATGTATTCTAAAAATACTTCTACCTTCGGATGGACTCCAGATGTCTTTTTTCGATTCATTAACAGTGTCTCCTTTACCAACCTCTTTTACAAATAACTAGGCGAGTATAGCATGGAGGAAAAATGTTGTAAATGCCACTGTACCACCGTGTTAAAGGGCTAAAAAACCTTCTTATTAGGCTCTTTTCTTAAACTTTGTTGCTTTTTGGATCATAATTTTAATGATTGTCTAAGTTCCCACAGAAAATAGTATAAATTTAATAAGAAAAGAGCCTGTAAACTAAATTCTTAAGCGCAAAATAGCTATTTCCACGTTGAAATCGGCTTTAAGATTTTAACAACAATCTTTACGACCACAGCGTTTTATTAATATGTACAAAATAAGACCGGGCATTCACCATGCTCGGTCTTATTACTGTTTATTAACGATTCCAACCGCGATCGTTTCAAGAAAAGGACGAACGCTCGTCGATCGGTTTTTCGCATATCGGATCATCATAATGACATCATGTAGCTCTTGTGGGGTTAAAAGCTCAATCGACCAATCAACGAATTCCTCGTTTGAAATGGTGTAGTTTTCAGTAGGTACTTTAATTTGTTTATATGTACGTAGTTCATCACGTAAAAGTCGTTTATAATATTCATATTTTAGCTCCACCAGTTCATCCTCTTTGCGGAGTTTGTCGGTTAGATAGAGCATTGATTGCTCGGTAATCATAACTATTTTTTCACCTCTGTCCAGCACGATCGCATTCCCTACATAATGATAACAAAAATCTAGCGTTGTGCAAAAAATTCTTGATACTTTATCTATTATTTTTGAAAACCCTTTATCCTTCAAGGGCATTTCGTATTAATTTCACCGCTTTTTTTCCAGCCATTCCTAATTCCTTGACAAACGCATGATTTAATAGAAAGATTGTATACTAAATGTGAATGAACCGTAGGAAGGATGATTATGTGAAGGAGAAAAAACTAGGTTCGGTATTTTACATATCTGTTGTTATCATAAGTTTATTTGTATTATGGGGACTACTCGCACCAGAAAACTTGACAGGGTCTGCTAATGCGGCCCTCGCCTTTACAACGGGGACTTTTGGATGGTTTTATCTATTAGCTGCCTTTATCTTTTTAGTATTTGCGGCGTACTTGGCATTTGGGCCATATGGGAAAATTAAGCTCGGGAAAGATGATGACGAGCCAGAATACTCATACTTTTCATGGTTCGCGATGTTATTTTCTGCAGGTATGGGGATTGGATTGGTCTTTTGGGGAGTAGCTGAACCAATCACTCATTATATTGATCCCCCGCTTGATTTGGCTGAAGGCCAAACAGCAGAAGCAGCTCGTTATTCGTTACGATACTCCTTTTTTCACTGGGGGCTCCATCCCTGGGCTATTTATTGCATCATTGCCCTTGGGCTTGCTTATTCACAGTTTAGAAAAGGGGAATCTGGACTGATCAGTTCCACCTTTCGTCCCCTGCTTGGAAAAAGGGTCGAGGGGCCGATTGGAAAAGGAATTGATACATTTGCTACGATCGCAACGACGTTTGGTGTTGCGACTTCACTAGGATTAGGGACACTTCAAATTAACAGTGGCCTTTCCCATGTATTAGGAATTCCAAACAACACTACCATTCAAATGATCATCATCGCTATTGTCACCATCCTTTATATGGTTTCTGCTACCACAGGACTAGATAGAGGAATTCGTTATTTAAGTAATCTGAACTTAGGACTGGCGGTCGGACTCTTATTATTTGTGATTGTCGTTGGACCGACCTCCTTTATCTTTGATGCCTTTACCACTACGATTGGGGCCTACATAGGTAACATTATTCCGATGAGCTTCCGTTTATCTCCTTTTACGCAAGGAACATGGGTTGGCGCATGGACCCTGTTTTACTGGGCATGGTGGATTTCATGGGCACCATTTGTTGGGACGTTTATCGCCCGCGTGTCTAAAGGAAGAACCATCAAGGAGTTTGTCCTAGGGGTCTTGCTTGTCCCAACCTTATTCGGTACCATTTGGTTTTCAGCTTTTGGAGGCTCCGCTCTTTTCTTTGAGCTTTTTGAAAACAAAGGAATTGTCGATGCGGTGAGCAACGACGTGACAACTGCCCTTTTTATCACCTTAGAGCAGTTCCCACTTGGAACCATTTTAGCGGGCTTAGGCACATTGTTAATTATTACGTTCTTTATTACCTCTGCTGACTCCGCTACATTAGTGCTTGGAATGCTCACGTCCAAAGGGGTGTTAAATCCCGCGAATTCTACTAAAATCATTTGGGGAGTGCTGCAATCAAGTATTGCTGCGGTGTTATTGTGGAGTGGCGGATTGAATGGACTACAAACCGCCTCGATAGTGGCTGCCCTTCCTTTTGCTGTGATTATGGTATTGATGGTTGTCTCTTTGAGTAAGTCATTAAATGAGGAAGTAAGAGAGCAGAAGAGGATTGAAAAGCGTCGGAATAAAAAATTAGACCAGCTTTTAAAAGAAAGTGACTTATAATAAAAAAGCCTTCTAAGCTTTGATACTTAGAAGGCGTTTCTCTTTTATAAACTTAATTTTGAACGCAAGTACGCATTAATAAAAATGTCGAGATCTCCATCCATAACTGCTTGCACATTTCCTGTCTCCGTGCTGGTACGGTGATCTTTTACCATCGAGTACGGATGGAACACGTATGATCGAATTTGTGAACCCCAGCCAATTTCCTTCTGTTCGCCACGAATTTCCAAAAGCTCTGCTTCTTGTTCTTCAATTTTTTTCTGATAAAGCTTGGCTTGAAGCATCTTCATCGCACGCTCACGGTTTTTAATTTGAGAACGCTCGGTTTGACACGTCACCACGACATTCGTTGGTAAGTGAGTTATACGAACGGCAGAGTCCGTCGTGTTAATATGCTGTCCACCAGCACCACTCGCACGGTACGTATCTATTTTCAGATCTTCTGTACGGATGTCGATTTCAATTTCATCGTTGAATTCTGGCATCACTTCACAAGAAACGAAGGAAGTATGACGACGACCTGATGAATCAAAAGGAGAAATACGCACCAAACGATGAACCCCTTTTTCCGCTTTTAGGTAGCCGTAGGCATTATGGCCTTTGATTGCTAGAGTAACACTTTTAATCCCCGCTTCGTCACCTGGTAGGTAATCAAGCGTCTCCACCTTGAAGCCCTTCTTCTCTGCCCAGCGTGTGTACATACGAAGAAGCATCGAGCCCCAGTCCTGCGACTCGGTTCCGCCTGCACCTGGGTGAAGCTCAAGGATCGCGTTGTTTTTGTCATATTCTTCGCTTAATAACAGTTGAAGTTCGAATTGAGCAAGGCGCTCAGAGAAGTCCTTCAACTCGGTTGCTAGGTCGTTTTGCATTTCTTCATCTGCTTCTTCACGAACAAGTTCATATGTTAGATCTAGATTTTCGTACACTTCGTACAGGTCATGAAATTCATGAACCTGGTCTTTTAATGCGTTGGATTCAGAAATAACCGCTTGCGCTGCTTGCTGGTCATTCCAAAATTCTGGTTGAAGCATGACATCGTCAAGCTCCGCAATTCGCGCCTCTTTGTTTTCTAAGTCAAAGAGACCCCCTAAAGTCCGCTAATTTCTTAGCTGTTTTTTCAAGCTCATTACGAATATCTGCTAATTCCATGATTGTGCCACCTCTATAAGAATTTTAATATGATCGTTTTCCATAAAAAGAGGACGGTAGATTCTGTTGCTACCGACCCTCTATTTTATTATGTTTGTGTGTGTTTGAGACTGGGAATTGTGTTGCGAATCGCAAATATAATGTTGGAATCGCAAGTAATTTTCGAGAATCGCAAATATATTTTTGTAATCGCAAGTAAATCCTGAGAATCGCAAATATATTTTTATAATCGCAAGTAAATCCTGAGAATCGCAAATATATTATTAAAATCGCAAGTAAATCTTCAGAATCGCAAATATCTCTTCAAAAACTACTGCAAACTCGCTAAAAGGCGACCCTTCTTGTCGTAAAATCACCTTAATGCCAAAAATCCAGCCACTTTTATTGCCCTAGTCTAGGCTTCCGCAGCAGTTTTTATACTTTTTGCCGCTTCCGCAAATACATGGATCGTTACGGCCGACATCCATTGCCTTGGTTACTGGCTTTTTCTTGACTGCCTTTTCGCCGTCTTCTTTCGGGTTCACCGCTTGGCCCTTTGCTACCTCTTGGCGCTCTAGGTTGTTGCGGATTTCCGCCTTCATGACGTACTTCGCTACATCCTCTTCGATGGCTGCGATCATGCTTTCGAACATCGCAAAGCCTTCGTGGTTGTATTCGCGAAGTGGGTCGATTTGACCGTACGCACGTAAGTGAATTCCTTGACGAAGCTGATCCATCGCATCGATGTGGTCAATCCACTTCGAGTCAACGGCACGAAGTACGACAACTTTTTCGAATTCACGCATTTGCTCGAATGAAAGCTGCTCTTCTTTTTCGTCGTAGCGCTCCTTCACTTTTGCAAGGATCAATTCTGTCATGACCTCTGGCTCTTTATTTTTCAGGTCATCAACCGTTACGTCACCTTCATGGAGAAGATTTCCGTTTACGTAGTCAATGATTCCTTGCAGGTTCCATTTGTCACGGTCCTCAAAGCTTGGTGTGTGAACTTCTACGCTGCGGCTAACGACCGTTTCAATCATTTTCTCTACGATTTCGCGCAGGTTCTCAGACTCAAGCACTTCATTTCTTTGAGTGTATAAAATTTCACGCTGCTGACGAAGCACATCGTCGTAAGAAAGAAGCTGCTTACGCGCATCGAAGTTGTTTCCTTCTACACGTTTTTGTGCGGATTCTACCGCTCTTGATACCATTTTACTTTGGATCGGCTGAGAATCGTCCATTCCAAGACGTGTCATCATCGCCTTCATATTATCAGAACCGAAGCGGCGCATCAGCTCATCTTCCATAGAAAGATAGAACTGCGTTACCCCTGGATCCCCTTGACGACCCGAACGTCCACGAAGCTGATTATCAATACGACGGCTCTCATGGCGCTCCGTACCGATAACAGCTAGGCCGCCAACCTCTTTTACACCTTCGCCAAGTTTAATATCCGTACCACGACCAGCCATGTTGGTTGCGATCGTTACCGCACCTTTATGACCTGCTTCCGCAATGATTTCTGCCTCGCGCTCATGGTTTTTTGCGTTTAATACATTATGACGAATACCCTTTTTCGTTAGGTATTTTGAAATTAATTCAGATGTTTCAATCGCAACGGTACCAACAAGAACTGGTTGACCCTTGCTGTTTCGCTCTGCAATATCTTCCACAACGGCACGGAATTTTCCGTCCATTGATGCGTAGATTAAATCGGCACGGTCATCACGGGCAATCGGACGATTCGTAGGAATGACAACCACATTCATATTATAAATATTGCGGAATTCCTCTTCCTCTGTTTTCGCTGTACCCGTCATTCCAGACAATTTTTCATACATACGGAAGTAGTTCTGGAACGTAATCGTTGCAAGCGTCATGCTTTCGTTCTGAACCTCAAGACCTTCTTTCGCTTCTATCGCTTGGTGAAGACCATCGCTATAACGACGACCCTTCATAAGACGACCGGTGAATTGGTCAACGATGACGATTTCGCCGTCCTGCACGACATAGTCCACATCTAAATGCATGCTCGCGTGTGCCTTCAGCGCTTGTCCGATATGATGATTCAACGCTACGTGACGAATGTCGAATAAGTTTTCAATTCCAAACGCACGCTCCGCTTTGTTGATTCCATCTTCCGTAAGCTGAACACCTTTTGTCTTTTCATCGTACGTGAAGTCTTCCTCTTTTTTCAGCGTACGAACAAACGCATTCGCTTGAATATATAGGGCTGTCGACTTTTGAGCCGAACCAGAAATGATCAATGGTGTACGTGCTTCGTCAATTAGGATCGAGTCCACTTCGTCAATGACCGCGTAATAAAGTGGACGCTGTACTTTTTGCTCTTTGTACAGAACCATGTTATCGCGGAGATAATCAAAGCCAAGTTCATTGTTCGTGGAATACGTAATATCACAAGCATACGCGGCTTGCTTTTCTTCTTTAGAAAGGCCGTTTGTGTTTAGACCAACCGTTAAGCCTAAGAACGTATAAAGCTGACCCATTTCTGTCGCGTCACGGCTTGCCAAGTATTCGTTCACCGTTACGACATGAACGCCTCTTCCAGACAAGGCGTTTAAGTATACAGGCATGGTAGACGTTAACGTTTTCCCTTCCCCTGTCTTCATCTCGGAAATGTTCCCTTCATGAAGAGACGCGCCCCCCATTAGCTGAACAGGATACGGGTATAGCCCAAGAACACGCTTGGCCCCTTCGCGAACAACGGCAAACGCTTCAACAAGCAAATCATCAAGTGACTCTCCACCTTGATAGCGAGTCTTGAACTCGTCCGTCTTAGCACGAAGCTCGTCATCGCTCAACGCTTCCATTCTTGGTGCTAATTTTTCAATCTCTTCACTCAGTTTGGTTAGACGTTTTAATTCTCTTTTATTCGGATCAAACACTTTATTTAACATTCCAAGCATTTAGAACGCTCCTTTTTGGTGATGGCTATTATGTAAAAAAATCGCCAAGTTGCATGGCGAAACTTCGTTATTCAAATGTTTACCTATTATTTTATCACTTTTGGGTATTCAGTGCCAATAAGAGCTAGAAAGTGTTACTTTAAATACTCGTCCTCTTCCAGTTCAATCTGCAGGTCTTCTAATATCATCGCTCGGAGTTCTCGTAACTCAGGAGCTAGGGTGGTCTTTAAGTCCTTGACGATTCTTCCAAGACTGGTAGCAGATACTCCCGTCTCTAAGGCAAACTCATTAATCGTAAGGTCAACTAACGGATGAACCTCCATTGCCACATACTGAACAGCTGCTACGTACACAGACTTATTTTTCACCTGCTTTGGCTTGATTTGACAATAACGATTCCAAAGCGCGATTCCCGTTCCTGTTAGTTCTGGTGGCGACCCGTAGCTCTTAAACTCTTGTATTAACAGCTCAGCAATCACCTTTTGAACAGGAAGTGGCCATTTGAAGTTGTCGATGTTCACTTCAGCAGATAAAAACTGAATTTCGTTCATCACATAGAGAAGCTGATTTTTTAAGAACTCGATCGGGTCATCGTACTTACTTTCAGCGAACTCTTGCTTGATAAACTCCTCATCCCTTTGATCTGACTCCCCTTCAAGGTCAAAGAAGGTCGGGAAAAAGATCCACTCCTCACGATAAGGAACAATAAATCCAAAGATAAAGGAATTTGGCTCTGCCTCTGAAGGTTGTAGAAGCTTGATATGAAGATGCTCATCCGTCAGCGTGTCCTTCATATCCACACTGGTTGGCGTGAGTTCTAGCATTCTTCCTGCTACCGGGCGAGGGCTGTGCCATGAAGCGACGATGTCTCTTAAACTCGCTCTTGTGACCGTTTTATCACGGTGATGGATGAAATCTTGTAAAAACGTTCTGTTTTGGTCCACTAGTTTGAAAAGAGCAAACCACACCGTGTGGATAAAACCAAAAAATTCAATTTCCTTTTCGTCGTCCACTAGCGCCGGAAGAACATACCGATCAAAATCCTCGTCTATTTCATCACCGTACATATAATCAACATCGCTGATGATTTTTGCCTGAATTTGCTCAATCTCACGTTCAATGAGTGAGTTAATGGAAATGGCTTCTTTTAAGCCACAACATTTTTTATATTTTTTCCCGCTCCCACATGTACATGGTGCATTTCTGTTAAATGATGCTGCCATTCGGTTCTCCTTCTTTATCCAAATCTCTTACCCTTTAGTGTAAACGATTCTGGTGGAATACAAAAGCGGTTCGGTAGAAAATAGGTTGTGTTTTTCCAAATAAAAAAGCACTTCTTCGTTTGGAAGAAGTGCCGAGCTATTATTTTACTAGTTCTAACTCAATTGGGATAAACTCCTCTACAGTCTCACCATTTGCTACTTTAATAGCAGTAGTGATTCCGTTCTGACCAATAAGAGCAGGTTTTTGTGCAACAGTTGCTGTCATTCTTCCGTCTTCTACAGCCTTCACTGCATCCTCAGTTGCATCAAATCCAACGACAACTACATCTGTTAGACCTGCTGCTTCAATTGCTTGAAGAGCACCTAGAGCCATTTCATCATTATGAGCAAATACTGCTTGAATGTCTTTGTTTCCTTGAAGAATATTTTCCATAACAGATAATCCTTTTGCCCGATCAAAATCTGCTGTTTGTTTAGCTGCAACTTCTAACGTGCTAACTGCGTCAACTGCTTCATGGAAGCCAGCACCTCGTTCACGTGCAGCTGATGAACCTGGTATTCCCTCAATTTCTACCACTTTTCCTTCATTTCCGATTTGCTCAAGAATAAATTCACCAGCCATCTTTCCTCCAGCCGTATTGTCAGAAGCAATATGTGAAACGACTTCTCCACCTTCAGCACTTCGATCTAAAGTAATTACGGGGACGCCTGCACTGTTAGCAGATTCAATGGCTGCCACTACGGCTGCTGAATCTGTTGGGTTAACAAGCAATACGTCTACCCCTTGTTGGAGCAAATCTTCGATGTCATTTACTTGCTTTGCTGAATCATTTTGTGCATCTACCACTACAATTTCAATTCCTTGTGCCTCTGCTTCTTCTTCAGCACCTTCTTTTAATGTCACAAAGAACGGATTGTTTAAGGTGGAAATAGAAAGACCGACTTTAATCGTATCACTTTTCGTTCCACTCGCTTCTTTTGCCTCTTTAGATGAACCTGGAGGCTCTGTTGAACAGCCAGCTAACAAAATCATAAACATCGCAAGAAATACGAAACCTTTAAACATCTTCTTCATATAAAGACCTCCTAATAATAGTTGAATGGTTTATGCTGCTTTTTTTCGATCTAGTAAGACGGCAAGTAAAATGACACCTCCTTTAACCACTTGTTGATAGAAGGAGCTCACATTCATGATGTTTAATCCATTATTTAATACTCCAATAATTAGAGCACCTATTAACGTTCCAAAAATCCAACCTCGTCCGCCAGAAAGACTTGTTCCTCCTAGTACAACTGCTGCAATGGCATCTAATTCATAGGAAGCCCCCGCTGTCGGTTGAGAAGAATTCAATCGTGAAGCTAGAATAATTCCTGCTAATGCGGATAAAAGGCCAGTGATTGAGTAAATCCAGATCTTCACTCGATCAACACGAATACCAGAAAGTATCGTTGCTTCTTCATTCCCACCAATCGCATACACTCTACGTCCAAATGTCGTTTTCTTTAAAATAAAATATAAAATGAAGTATGCCGCCATCATATAAATCACAGGTACAGGAATCCAAGACACATACCCTTTCCCCATCATTTCAAATAAGGCACTATCAGATAGTCCTGTAATCGGACGTCCATCTGAATACACCAAAGTTAAACCTCTAAAAATAGTCATGGTTGCTAGTGTTGCAATGAATGGAGCAACCTTCCCTTTGGTAATGATGAATCCATTAATTGCACCCATGATCGCTCCTGCTAATAACCCAATTAGTATCGCTAATATCGGATCCATTCCTCCAGCTAGTAAACTAGCAGTTATCGCAGAAGATAAGGCCAAGATCGAACCAACAGAAAGGTCAATTCCACCAGTTAAAATAACAAAGGTCATACCAAATGCAATAAGTGCATTAATCGATACCTGTCGCATAACATTTAGGATATTATCGACCGTCATAAAATTATCGCTAACAATAGCTAAAACAAACGTGATGATAAATAATCCGATTAACGGTCCCAATTTTTGAAGATTTGACACCTTAAATGAGGACGCTTTCATTTTACTTCCCTCCAGTTGCTGCTTGCATGATTTTTTCCTGATCTGCTTCGTTTCTTGATAAAGTCGCTGAAACCTTTCCTTCATGAATAACTAGAATTCGGTCACTCATCCCTAATATTTCAGGTAACTCTGAAGAAACCATAATAATCGCAACACCTTGCTTTGTAAGTTCGTTCATTAATTGATAAATCTCTTTCTTCGCCCCAACGTCAACTCCCCGCGTTGGTTCATCTAAAATTAATATTTTCGGTTGAATTCCTAGCCATTTTCCAATCACGATTTTCTGTTGATTTCCACCACTTAGTGATTTAACAGATAAATGTTGGCTTGCTGTCTTTACGTGCAGCTTTTGGATGAGATCCTCCACAAACTCTTCTTCTTTTTTAGCAGAAATGACACCCTTATTAGAAACGCTTGAGAAGTTGGTTAGCGTAAAGTTTTCTCGGACGGAAAGTCCAAGAACGAGTCCTTCATTCTTCCGGTCTTCTGTAATAAAGCCAATTCCATGCTGTATGGCCTCGTAAGGAGATTTGATGTTTGTTTCCTTTCCATCAATTAACACTTTCCCGCTTGAAATCAAGCGGTATCCGAAAATGGCCTCCATTATTTCTGTTCGACCTGCTCCCATCAACCCTGCTACGCCGAGGATTTCCCCTTGTTTAACAGAAAAACTAATTCCTTCAAAGCTTCCTTTGCTCGTTAAATTCTCGACTTGTAATCTAGTAGAACCTAGATCCGGAACCCTTTCTGGAAAACGCTCACCTAACTGTCGCCCTACCATCATTTTGACAATCTCATCAAAGTTGGTTTCTGGAATCGCCTTCGTTCCTATAAATTGACCATCCCGAAGAACAGAAATACGATCACAAATTTCAAAGATTTCATCCATCCGGTGAGAGATGTAAACAATCCCGACTCCTTGCGCTCTTAAGGAATTAATTACTTGAAAAAGAGCATGTATCTCTCTGTCTGTCAAAGCAGCTGTTGGCTCATCCATAATAAGAACCTCCGTGTTAGCTGCAACAGCTCTAGCAATCTCGATCATTTGCTGTTGACCGACTGAAAGAGTACCGGCTTCCACATCTGGGTCGATATCAATTCCAAGGCGATTTAAGTATTCCCTCGTTTTTGTCTTCATTTCTTTGTACTTAATAATCCCAGTCTTCCCGATCGTTAATTCTTTTCCTAGAAACATATTTTCTGTAACAGATAGATAAGGGATAATATTTAGCTCCTGATGAATAACCGCAATTCCTGTATGTTCGGCTTCTTTTGTATTCTTAAAATGGACCTCTTTGCCTCTAACCAAAACCGTTCCAGCATCTCTTTCGTATATCCCTGTTAAAATTTTCATTAACGTTGATTTACCTGCTCCGTTCTCACCCATTAACGCGTGAACTTCCCCTGGTAAAATCTCAAATTCTACATTTTCTAACACCCTATTACCCGAAAACGCTTTACTAATCCCGCGCATCTGAACTAAAGGTTGTTGTGCCATTTAGAAAGTCACTCCTGCATGTAGAATAATGTTGGCATAGGGTGTGATTTCCCCTGTACGAATCACAGCTTTTGCTTGTTTTGTTTGTTTTTTAAATTCTTCATGGGACATATATGTAATCGTTTGGTGTTGGAATAGATCTACAATATCTTGTTTCACACCAGGGTTTTTTTCATGTATCTCTTCTGCTAATGTGATTTTTTCAACCACCATATCCTCCAAAATAACTTTTAACGTATCAATAAAAGTGGGAGTACCTTGTTTTAATGAAAGATCTATACGAATCGTCTCATCAGGGATTGGTAGTCCACAATCGGCGATTACAATCGTATCTGTATGACCCAATCTTGATAAAACCTCTGATATATGGCTGTTTAACATTCCTTGTTTCTTCATTTGTCTCCACCCTTTCTTACGTTAAGAAACTCCTCTACCTCTGCTTTTGTAGGCATTCCGCCTTGAGCTCCAAGCTTAGTGACAGATATTGCCCCTACAGCATTAGCAAATTCACAAGCTTCCTCTAGTAACATTCCTTCACTTAGTGACAATGCAAGCGCCCCATTAAAGGAATCTCCTGCTCCCGTTGTATCTACCACATCTACTTTGAAACTAGGAATCTCCTTTTCTACTCCATCTTGAATTAGCATGACTCCTTTGGATCCCTTTGTAACGATACACTTTGCTTTGATCGCTTTCAGTTCTTCCTCCGTCAACTCCGGTGAGCTCAACAATAACTCTTGCTCATGCTCATTTGGTGTAATGTAATCGATTTGCTCTAATAATTCCTTCGGTAACGCCTGAATCGGAGCTGGATTTAAAATGACTTTTACCTGATGCTTTTTGGCGATTTTTACTGCCTCAACCACACTTTCCAATGGTATTTCTAGTTGGAGAAGCAGGATATCACTATCTGCTATTACCTGTTCAAAGCGTTGAACATACTCAGGAGTGACGGCGAAATTCGCTCCCGGGACAACAATGATACTGTTATCACCGTTAGATAATGTTATGGATGCCGTTCCAGTCGCCGTATGTGTAACCGGTTTCACATACGACGTAATAACTCCTTCCGTTGTTAAACCTTCCTTCAGTTGATTTCCAAAAGCATCTTTACCTATACAACCAATCAACGTAACCTCTGCTCCAAGTCTCGTTGCAGCAACAGCTTGATTGGCTCCTTTTCCACCTGGAATGGTGAAAAAGGATTCCCCCATCAACGTCTCGCCGAGCTTTGGTACTCGGCTTGTTTTCGTGACAAGATCCATATTAATACTCCCTATAACTAGTACCTTCTTTTTCAATTCACTCACCTCTTGTTTTAGTTGATTGACCTTTATTTATAGTCACCTCTAACTGATGATGCTTCTTCTCAATCACCCTACCCTCAATTAAATCTAATAGCGTTTGAGCTGCTACCGAACCAATTTCATAGATCGGTTGAGCGATCGTTGTAATTTCTGGATTGGTCATTTTACAGAGACTGATTCCATCAAAACCTATAACAGAGAGATCCTCAGGAATTCTTTTTCCAAGCTGCATGGCCGCTTTTATGACTCCAACAGCCATTAAATCATTTCCGGCAAAAATCCCATCAATATCTGGGTTCTCTTTTAACAGCTTTCTCGTTACCTCTGTGGTTTGTTCAATATTAAAGTTTCCACATCGGACGTAGTCTGTTTCAAACCATGACTCACTTTCTACTTCATTCAAGTAACCAAGGTAACGATCTTCCGCACTTGTAATATTTTTAGGTCCACGAATATGGGCGATTTTCTTACATCCAGTTGATTTTAAGTATTGAACAGCTCTCTTGGCACCCTCTATATTATTTACCGATACGCAAGGGATGGTTGGATCAATAAATCGGTCGACCGCTACAATGGGTATACCCTTTTCTTCTATGTACTGAGGAGTTAATGTTGAAGTCACGACAATTACGCCATCCACATACTTTTGTTTCATTACCTCAAAGTATTTCTTTTCTTTCTCTGAGTTATCATCAGAGTTACACAAGATTAATGTATAATCTTTACTACTTAAAACATCCTCAATCGCTCTTGCCACCTCTGGAAAGAAAGGATTCGTTATATTTGGGACAATCAAAGCAATTGTCATCGATTGTTTTTTAAAAAGGCTGCGGGCCACCGAATTTGGTTTATAATCTAATTCCTTTATGACCTTTAAAACTTTCTTTCTTGTTTCTTCGTTTACATAGCCAGTACTATTTAACACTCTTGATACAGTTGCAACTGAGACCTTCGCTTCTTCTGCAACCTTCTTGATTGTACTCAATTACTTCACCTCAAGTTTCCAACTGTGTAATAAATGTGTAACCGGTTACACATTAGGTAAAAAAATAATATATTGTTGATTAGGTTTATATGTAACCCGTTACACATATTGTAAACGCTTTCTGTTTAGGTTGTCAATCATAAATATAATAGTTGTTACACTTAAGCTAAACCAATTAAAAAATCGCTAAGGAACTTGACTTATATTTTGTATTGGTTAATTAGACTTTCTTATCTTTATAAAAGGACTTCTCTCTCAAGAAGTCCTTTCCCAAACACTTTATTTCTTCACAATGGCTGTTGCTTTTCCAACCACTAAATATTTTCCTACATATCCTCGTAATTCAAGCTGTACTTCTCCTGGAGTCCAAGTAAAGTCAGAACGTTCAAACTTGAAATGTCCTTTTTCAGCTTGCTTATACAAACCGTTATTATCTGTAACAGGAGATACACCATCTAATGTTACAGATGAGACATCAAATGTGTAGGCTTGGTATTCTTTTGGTAGATTTGCTTTTACCGTAAAGATTCCTTTGTTCCCGTTAATCACTCGAGGTAATACCTCAAGAGAAACTGGTATATAGACAACCATTGTTTTCTGTACGACCGTTGACCAACCAGCAGCATCTGTTACTTTTACACTTAATTTGTACTCCCCTGGCTGATTTAACGTCACTTGGTCTCCCTTATTATAGGTTTGACCGTTAAAGGTTACCTCTTCTACTGCAATTCCAGATAGATCATCTTTAGCTAGGTAGTCTAATGTAATTGTTTCCCCTAACTCGTACTCCCCTTTTACATCAAGTAAAAGAGTTGGAGCTGTTTGATCAATTTTTACTTCAACTGATTTCACATCTTCTACATTACCTACAGCGTCAACAGAGTAGTAAGAAACGGAGTTAACGCCTTCTTTACCCACCGTAAATGCAGTTCCTTCTACAAACTCAGAGCCGTTGATAGAATAATAGGTTGTTTCTACACCACTATTCTCATCAGAAGCTACTAATTTAACATTTACCTCTTCCTTCACCCAAGTAGTTGGCAGGTCTGCTGTAGTAGTTGGAGCTGTTTGATCAATATTCACTGTGACCGTTTTTACGGCTTCTTTATTCCCTGCAGCATCAACTGAGTAATAAGAGATCTTGTTTATCCCTTCTTCAGTCACTTCAATAGAAGTACCTTCTACATACTCTGAACCATTAAGTGAATAATAGGTTTTTGACACACCACTTAATTCATCACTTGCCGTTAACTCTACTGTAAATGATTGTGCTGCAGTAGGGATTTCATTTACTTGCGTTGTTGGTGCTGTTTTATCAATTTTCACTAGTGCTGTTTTTACTTCCTCCATGTTGCCCACTTTATCAATAGAGTTGTAAACAATCTTGTTGATGCCTTCCTGAGCAACTAAAACCGATGTTCCTTCAACGATAGGTCCATCATTTAATGAATAATACGTATGTGCTACGCCCACTTCGTTATCCGTTGCTGTGAATTCTACTAACTGATCTTGGTTTACCCATTCAACTGGAGCATTCACGGTTGTGACAGGTGCCTCTTCATCAATAATTAACTTAGCTAATACGGTTTCGGACGGCTTAGATTCTCCAAAGGAGTTACTGTAAGATGTTACATAATATAAATGATTAGCGTACGTTAGATTATTAATAGTGTAAGATAGGTTATTAATTTTCTCAGCAACTAATACAGGCTCTCCATTAATCACTTCGTAAATATTGTATCCATTAGCATAAGTAACAAAATCCCAAGTAATTCTAGCACTCGTATCACTCAGAAGCTTTAAGCTAGCGACAGGAACTCCCATTACAGGAAACACTACCTTTTCAGTAATCATATTTGACGGTAAAGATTCCCCAAATCGATTACTATAAGCAGTAACCTCATATGAATGAACACCTTCTGGTAGGTTATATACCTTATGGGTAAATCCAGTTCCTTTGTAAATCAATTCTTTCCCTGAATCCGTTACTTTGTATACACGGTATTCATTCGCCCAAGTGACTGCCTGCCACGATAACGTAAAGTTATTTACATTTTCCACCCTGTTGCTAACCACCGGAGACTGTACTACCGGCCAAGTAAGGGTAAAGGTTATAGCCCTTCCTTCCGGTGACTCACCGAAACGAGTGCTATAAGAATGCACCACGTATTCATATTCACCCTCTGGCATATTCGTATAGGTGATGGTTCTCGTTGTTGCCTGTAGTGTACTTAGTAATTTAAATTCTCCATCAACTTTTTGATAAACTTTGTAACTTGTGGCATAAGTTGAAGCATCCCAACTTAACTTAATATCGTTTCCATTCAAAATTGACTTTGTAAGATTGGCTGGCGCTTGCATGATTGGATGCACCAATGTGAACACAAGCTCGCTTCCTACTGGTGAATCTCCAAATCGAGTGCTATAGGAATGCACCACGTATTCATAGTCACCTTCTGGCATATTCGTATAGGTAATGGTTCTCGTGGTTGCTGGAAGTGTATTTAGTAATTCTAATTCTCCATCAACTTTTTGATAAACTTTGTAATTGGTTGCATACGTTGAAGCATCCCAACTTAACTTAATATCGTTTCCATTCAAAATTGACTTTGTAAGATCGGCTGGCGCTTGCATGATTGGATGCACCAATGTGAACACAAGCTTGCTTCCCTCTGGTGACTCTCCGAAACGATTGCTATAGGAATGCACCACGTATTCATAATCGTCCTCCGGCATATTCGTAAAGGCAAGGGTTCTCGTTGTTGATGGAAGTGTACTTAGTAATTTTAATTCTCCATCAATTTTTTGATAAACTTTGTAGCTTGTGGCATACGTTGAGGCATCCCAACTTAGCTTAATATCGTTTCCATTCAAAATTGACTTTGTAAGATTGGCTGGAGCTTGCATCACTGGATGTACCAATGTAAACACCAGCTTACTTCCCTCTGGTGACTCTCCGAAACGATCACTGTAAGAGTGAACGACGTACTCATAATCTCCTTCTGGCATGTTTACAAATGTATGAGTGAGTCCTGTTAATGTCTTTTGTAAAGTTAGTTCTCCATCTTTTAGAAGGTATATACGATATTCTGTTGCAAGTGACGAGGCAGACCAACTTAACTTAATATCATTTACATTCACAAATGTTTTAGTAAGATTCGGTGGGGCTTGCATAATTGGATGTACTAATGTGAACACAAGTTCGCTTCCTTCTGGTGATTCCCCGAAACGAGTGCTATAGGAATGCACCACGTATTCATAATCACCCTCCGGCATATTCGTAAAGGCAAGGGTTCTCGTTGTTGCTGGAAGGGTATTTAGTAATGTTAATTCCCCATCAACTTTTTGATAAACTTTATAACTTGTGGCATACGTTGAGGCATCCCAACTTAACTTAATATCGTTTCCATTTAAAGTCGTTTTTGTGAGATTGGCTGGGGCTTGCATCACTGGATGTACCAATGTAAACACCAGCTTACTTCCCTCTGGTGACTCTCCGAAACGATCACTGTAAGAGTGAACGACGTACTCATAATCCCCTTCTGGCATGTTTACAAATGTATGAGTGAGTCCTGTTAATGTCTTTTGTAAGGTTAGTTCTCCATCTTTTAGAAGATAAATACGATAATCTGTTGCATATGGCGAAGCAGCCCAACTTAACTTAATATCATTTTCATTCAAGTATGTTTTTGTGAGATCCGCTGGGGCTTGCATCACTGGATGTACCAATGTAAACACCAGTTCGCTACCCTCCGATGATTCCCCAAAACGATCACTGTAAGAGTGAACGACATACTGATAATCACCCTCTGGCATGTTTGAAAAATTGATGGTTGTTCCTGTTACTTTACGAACAAACTGCTTTTCTCCATCTATCAGTTGGTAGATTTGGTATCCATTTGCATACTGAACAGTATCCCATTTCAGAGTTATCTCATTTCCGTTTGAGACAGTGTAGTTGGCATTTCCAGGCTTAGCCAAGTCAGGGTGTACTAAGTTCCCTTCAAGTACAGCACCTTCTGGAGACTCTCCAAATAATGTAGAGTTTGCCTTAATAATGTATTGGAATGGACCTTCAGCTACATTGGTTAAAGTTGTACTTGTCACCGTAATCCTTTTTAATAATACTTCTTCTCCATTAATCAACTGATAAATATTATAGTTATTTGCATATTGAACAGCATTCCACTTAAGGGTAATGTCATTTCCATTGCTAATGGTATAGCTAGGATTTTCAGGAGTTGCTAATTTTAGACCACTTAAGGTGAACTTAATAGAAGTTCCAACTCTTGATTCTCCAAAACGAGTAGAATACGAATTGATCTCATATTGATACTCACCTGGTGCCATATTCGAGTAGGCCATACTAGTTCCAGTAATGGTATTCTTTAATGTTTTATTTCCATCAACTACTTGATAGATCTTATAGCTATTTGCATAATCTACCGCATCCCACTTTAATGCGAACGAAGATGGTCCAGTGATCGTATAACTTCCATTGGCAGGCGCCTTCATTTCTGGATGCACCAATGCTAGCTCTACCACCGCTCCAACTGGCGATTCACCAAATCTACTACTATACGCATAGATTTCGTATCTATATTCACCCTCGGGAAGATTAGAAATAGTTGTTGATAAGGAAGAACCGGTTGTTTTTAAAACCTTTTTCCCATCTACTACCTGATACACTTTATAACTATTGGCAAACTCAACTGAATCCCATTGTAATTTTAAATCATTACCATTAGAAATCTCATATCCTGCATTCCCTGGTGTTGCTACTACTACCTGATCCAGTACGAAGGACACTACATCACTTCCCTCTGATTCTCCAAATCGAGTGCTATTTGTATATACTTCATACTTGTAATTGCCTGCTGGCATGTTCGTAAATGTAACAGATGTGCCTGTTACTGTGTTCTTTAATATCTTTTGGTCTCCAACTACTTGATAGACCTTATAATTCGTAGCATTTTCAGCTGTTTTCCAGCTTAAGACGATATCATTGCCATTTAGAATTTTATACGCAAGTTCAGTAGGTGGGTTTACTTTTACTGTCTCGATGGTAAAAGTAACTTGTGTACCCTTTTCAGACTCTCCAAATCGGTCACTAGTTGAATGAACCTCATACACGTATTCGCCACCAGGTAGCATAGTAGCTGAAAAAGAAGTTCCAGTTACTGTTCCCTTTAATACTTTCACACCATCCACAACCTGATACACTTTATACCCTGTTGCATATGGTACTGAGGTCCAACTAACTACTACATCATTTTTGTTTTGGATTTTAGCATTTACATTTTCAGGGGGAGCCATCTCGATAGATTGAACAGAGAAAGTAACCTCGCTACCTTCTACAGAACTTCCAAAACGTGAGCTATTTGAATACACCTGATATACGTAGTCTCCTGCAGGTAAATTCTTAAATGTAACATTGGTACTCGTAACTGTTTCTACTAATTCTAACTGTCCGTTTTTCACTGAATATACACTATAACTATTTGCAAACTCCGCTGCCTGCCACTTCAACGTAACATCCGTCACGTTCGCAATTGTAAAAGAGAGATTCGCTGGAGCTTTCATCACTGGCTTTACTACATTTACATTGACTGGAGTTGATGTAGTAGATTCCCCATATAGTGGATGAAAAGAAGAAACCGCGTAAGAGTAAGCCCCCTCGGCCACATTAGAAAAACTATATGTCAGGGTATTAGTTGAGTTTACGAATGACTTTTCACCATTCTCTAATACTTGATATATGTTGTATTTCTCTGCGTACTGTGAAGCTCCCCAGCTTAATACAACATCATTTCCATTTTGAATCGTTGCTGCAAAGGTTGCTGGCGTTTGCATCTCAGGATATCTAATTTCTGTGCTTACCGGTGCTGATGGACCAGACTCCCCTTGACTAGATAAAGTAGAAACTACGTATCTATAAGAGCCTTCTGGCAAATCTTTTAGATCATACGAAGTGCCCGTTGTTGTTCCAAGCACCGTAAGCTGTCCGTCTTTAATTTCATAAACTTGATATCCACTTGCTCCAAATACAGCACTCCAAGTTAGCTTTCCATCGTCTGGAGTAACTGACTGATAAGCTAGATTACTAGGCGGAAGCATGGTTCCAGTATTTGCAGAAGCTCTTATACTACCGATTGGGACAATCAATTGATAGATAAGCATAAGAACGACTAGTAGAACTGGAATATTAAACATTCTTTTCAACATAAATTTACCCTACCTTTCATGTTAAAAAAGGCAAATAAAAAAGAACCCCATAAGAAAGGTTCATAGAAAAGACAATCTATGACTTCTTGTGGTAACTGGCTGCCATTCGCATTTCTGCGGGTAAGGCCCTCTTAGTTTTGCGTCTCACCGTTTCCCGTGATTTGCCCTTTTCACTTCATTAAGTACAATCATTTTTAAAACTCATCTATTACTATTGTTTCACCTCCAAGCATGTGCGTTATAAATCTATTATCGGCAGTTAACGGGAGTTATTTAGGATTAACTACCTAAATTTAGTTCGATTATACTATTTTATTTTTATAATGAGATAGGTATTTACACATGATTCTTTGATACTTTTCGTCTTTCGGATTCAATTCTTAGGGAGTCTCTTAAGATCCACATACCTACAACAGTATAAAATTTCCCACATAAAAACCCCCATTACTGGGGGCTATACACAACTATTGCTTTTTCATATAATCAAGCACGTCCAAGTCAATTTTCCCACGCTCTAACTCACGCGATTCAAAGTTCTCTGTATGTATATAACGCGTCAGTGCCTTGTGAACGCTTTCCTCATCAACATACAAATCTAAATATCCATGTCGTCTTAAGTACGCGATCAATTCTTCCTTCACATGCCCTTCAATCGAAGCAATCCGCTCTTGCTTTGGAGGAGCAAAGTATAGCTGTTGCAAACCAAACACACGAATCAGCTCTTTAATCGGCTCCGGATGGTCGTCGACACGAAGATCAATGAATCGGTCATTGTATCCACCATAACCGCCCGCTTCCTTCACCACTAATAGGGCAGCTGATTGCTGGCCCCGACTATCTCCACCAGCCTCTTGCCCTGCGTTCATTCCAGCGAGTAAGCGCTCGGCTAATGTTCCACTTGTCTCTTGAAACGTTTTTGCCATCGCTTGTACGGTCTGTTCGTCGACTAAAATATTCCCTTGTGCGGCAAAATGCTCTCCGGTGATTCCACCTGCCCAGTCATAACATTTTTCACCGGTAAAAGTGGCAGCATTTCCGTTTGCATCGATGACTCCAACCTGGCGGAGATCCTTGTCCTCATCCTGTGAGGTAATGATTTCGATCACCTCTTCCGCTGACTTTCCTTCTGAAAACAACTTCAATGCCTCCGGACCATAAGCCGTATTCGCGTAAGACTGTGTCGCAACAACACCTACTCCAGCCTTCGCGAACGGAACCACGGCGCCAACTCCAAGAAACTTCGATTGCACCGCAATTCCCCATTCTTTCTCCTTTGGGTCATAACCTACGATTGAAAACGTCATGTTTTTGCCTCCCCCCCTAAATTCTAATTAGGATAGTTTCACCTGAAGGAAGCCTTTGTTGCGCTAGCAACACCAGCTTACGGAAGGTGAAACTATACATTTTACCCTAGAAATATTCCCCCATAAATCAACGAACCGGCAATCACATACGCGGGGTGGACCTTTAACCTCTCCATCAGCACAAAGCTAATCACACCGATCCCAATCGTTTGCCAAATCCCCACTCCTTCGAATGAGGAGAAAAAGAAATCATACGTCATGACTCCTAATAGAACGGCAATGACCGGTCTAACTAACACCGTAAGTCGCTTAACCTTTGGAGATTCCTTGAATTTCATCAACAACCCGAGAAGAGTGACCATTAAGATTAACGACGGTGCCACAGTAGCAAATACAGCAACAACCGCTCCAAAAATCCCGCCCACTTCATAACCAATATAACCGGCCATCTTTGTCGCGATAGGGCCAGGCAGTGCATTTCCTAACGCGAGCACCTCACTAAATTCACTCACTGATAACCAACCGTACCGATCAACCACCTCATTTTCAACAAGAGGAATCGAGGCTGGTCCCCCACCATACCCGAGAATTCCCGGAATAAAAAACGCCAAAAATAGTTGCCAATAAATCATGCGGACGTCTTCTCCTTTTCCTTTGAATTCCCTTGATCTTTTTTCAATAATGCACTTAATAATAAAGCGAAAATTATGATTGCAGGATGCACATGTAAAAATTGAAGCAACACAAGGCTAACCACCACAAAAACACAAGTCCAACCCCAACCGAGACTAGACGAAGATGATTTTTTAACAAAATCCCAAGTCAACGTAGCGAGCATGACCGCAACGACCGGTACAACCGCCATCGACATGCCGCGTACCCACGGTTCGTCTTTGTAGGTATTCAGTACATTTAACAAGATGATCATTAAAAGAATGCTCGGTAAAATCGATGCAAAAATAGCATTCAATAATCCTAACAACCCACCCACACGGTACCCAATATAACCAGCCATTTTTGTATTAATAGGCCCTGGCAAGGCATTGGCAAGTGCCAAAATATCGCCAAACTCATCCGAATCCATCCATTTGAATGTATCGACAACTTCCTTTTTCACAAGAGGAATTGATGATGGCCCTCCACCGTAGCCCAGAATTCCTGAGCGGAAGAAGGCGATAAATAACTGTCTGTGCTTCATAACATTCCTCCTAAATTATAAAAATTCAGATAGTTTCATCATACCAAATATCAGTCATCATGGTAACCATCTCTTTCGGAATTCGAGATATTCACAAAATTATAACAGAATACTAAACCTTGTCGAATCTTGTCCGATAAATAAGAGGTATGTACAACTATGAGGAGGACAGCAACATGCTAAAAAGAATATTCTTATTGTTCCTAGTGGTGAACGTTTTAAGCGCTTGTTCACTCGGAGCACAGCAAACAAAGACAGAAAAAGAATACAAAATTGGGATTCTTTTATCAGATAGTGGTCTTGGGGATGAGTCCTTTAATGACTCTGCATTCCGTGGCCTTGAACGTGCTCGCGATGAATTTGGAATTTTATTTGACTATAAAGAAGCTCCAGATGGAGACTTTGAAGAAAAACTAACCGAACTGGTGGAAGAGGAATATGACTTGATTATCGGTCTTGGTTTCTCTGTAAAAGAAGCATTGGAAAAGGTGGCAAAAGAACATCCACATCAGCAATTTATGATCATAGATGAGGGTTCTGAGCTTGAAAATGTCGTATCCCTCACTTTTAAAGAATATGAAGGAAGCTTCCTAGTAGGTATGGTCGCTGCCATGAAGAGCACCACTGGAAAGATCGGATTTATCGGTGGCTTTGATGTACCTGTCGTGAATCACTTTAAAGCAGGCTACATACAAGGGGCAAAATACGTCAATCCGAATGTAGAAGTACTGGTCGAGTATGCGAATTCCTTTGGAGACGCGACACTTGGTGGAACGATTGCCGAAAAACAAATTGCAGCTGGTGCTGATTTCATCTACCCTGCAGCTGGATTCACTGGCTTCGGAGCGCTTCAAACCGCTCAAAAACTTGGTAAATTAGCAGCTGGGGTGGATTCTGACCAATTTTTCGTAGCAGAAAAAGCCGTTACAACTTCAATGCTAAAAAATATTGACGTAGCCGTATACGATATTGCCAAAGAATTAAAGGAAACAGGAAAAATCGGTTCTTCCGCGTATGTACTGGGTCTTGCCGAAAACGGCGTTGGCTTAGCAGACATCCGTGTCGTAGAACTATCTGAAGCAGAAAATAGTCAGCTTGAGGAAGCAAAAGAGAAAATCATTTCGGGCGACATCACCGTCGAAACGGAATAAGGAGGGAATGAAATGAAACTTAGATCTCGCTTACTTATCATCGCTATCATTCCACTTTTATTATCAACATTGATCATTGGATTTATGATATCTCAGCTGGTTAGTATGCAAAGCTCCGCTAAGGATGATGTTCAAGTTTTAATCTTAGTAGAAGATATACAAGGCGAACTGGTTGTAGCCAAGCAAGCGCTCTCGAACTACACTTTTAACCAAAGTGAAGCAAACAAATCAGAAGCACTCTTACAATTACAGAACATTGATGAGCAAATGGCGGCACTTACACAAGTGATTAGAGTGGATGAGCAGAAACAAACTTTAGGGAAAGTACAGGAGAAGTTTGATGCCCTAACTTCTGAGGTGGATGCAGGGTTTGGAAGTAATGACCCTTCGGCGATTAAAAGACAATCGATACGTATTTCGGGTGTCTTAAATGATATGTACTTATTGGATAAACTTACTGGAGAATGGTACGACGAAATGCTTCAGCAAACAGAGAAGAAGATTCACTTTGTTGTCGTTTTCTCGATCATTGCGATTATCATATTAATTGTGTTATCTAGCCTTTCTACTTGGTTCTTGGCTAGACGTATCGCGAAACCGTTACGTGAAGTCGTGGACCATGCCGTTAAAGTCGCTGAAGGAGACCTCACGGTAGAAGTGGACGAGGTGAAAGAAGATAGTTCGTACGAGCTGGACCAACTAAAATCTGCTTTTGCCCTTATGATTTTGAATGTCAGACAAACCGTTCAATCGATCGAGCAGGTTGGTGAACGAGTAACTGGATTTACAGCTGAAGTATCTGGACATATGGTGAGCTTACGTGAAATCAGCAACCAGGTGGCGGTTTCAACGGAAGAGCTCGCACGCGGTAGCCAATCGGTTTCAGAAGACATTCAATCGACCGCCAGCTCTATGGGTGCAATGAACGAAGAATTTTCTCGAGTTCAGGATAAAACAGAGCAATCCTCAGAGGCAGGTTCTGCTGCGTTGGATTCAGTTCAAACCGGTCGAGTGTCGTTAGAAAAACAAGTTGAACTAGCCTCACAGTTATCACAATCGACGGATCATATTAAAACATCAGTTGAAGGCTTCACACAGTTTGCTGGACAAATTGAGGATGCAGCACGTTCGGTAAGAGAAATCGCTGATCAAACGAATCTGTTGGCCTTAAATGCAGCGATCGAAGCAGCACGTGCAGGAGATGCTGGAAAAGGATTCGCTGTTGTAGCAGACGAAGTTCGTAAACTTGCAGACGACTCCACCAAGGCAACCGAACATATCACAACGATGGTTAGTCATATGAAAAAAGGCATTGCTACAATTGTGGAAGCAACGGAGCTTGGGTATGATTTATCCAATCAACAGCAATCTTCTATGAAGGAAACAGAATCTTCATTTGAAGTGATTTCTATGAATGTTATGGCAATCAACGAACAGTTAGATGCGTTGGTTGAAGGGATGAAAACCTCTAGCAGCATGAGTGCTTATGTTATTAGTGCGATTGAGAATATTTCGGCCGTTACAGAGGAAACGGCTGCCGGGACAGAAGAGATTAGTGCTTCTACGGATGCTCAGCTTCAGGCGTTTGAGCAGGTGAATGAGAAGATGGAGCAGTTGCAGGAACTGACGGTGGAGATGAAGAAGGAATTGGCGAAGTTTCGGTTGTAGATGATTTTTGTCGGATTCTCCCGAAATGTATGTCGAATCCGAAAAGTAACAACAAAACCGTTCGAAGTTGCAAGGAAACTGAGTCAAACTTGCAAGAAACTCGATGAAAGTTGCAACAAAATAATATCATGACCATAAAAAATGCCTACTCGATCTAAACGAGTAGGCATTTTCATTATTATTGAGCTTCAATCAAGCCATAACGGCCATCTTTACGCTTGTAAACAACATTTGTACGGTTTGTTTCAGCATTAGTAAACACGTAGAAGCTGTGACCTAGTAGGTTCATTTGAAGGATCGCTTCTTCGCTGTCCATCGGCTTTAAGTCAAAGCTCTTTTGACGAACAAGCTCTAAATCGCTCTCATCCTCTTCTACTGCTACACCGCCACCTTGATTTTCGACTGGAGAAGCAAATAATTCATTTAGGTTCCCTTTTTCACGGAATTTTCGGTTCACTTTTGTTTTATGCTTACGGATTTGACGCTCTAACTTATCAGTAATCAGATCAATCGCCGCATACATATCATCATGAACTTCCTCTGCACGAAGCACCAAATTCGCCATCGGAATCGTTACCTCTACTTTGGATCGCTTGTCATTATACAACTTCAAATTCACATGAACATTTGCATTAGGAGTCTCAGTAAAGTATCTTTCTAACTTGGCAATCTTCTTTTCCACGTACTCTCTAATTGCTGGAGTTACCTCAATGTTTTCACCACGAACGTTGTAATTCATAAGTGAACTCCTCCTTCACATTATACAAATTTGGTTACCTTACTGTTATGCTTAGTTCAGCTTGTCCTACGCCACTTTTTCCAAGCATTCCTTAAAAATAACCACCGTCTTAATATGGTAATTAAGACTATGTATTTATACTTCTATTTTACCCTCGGAAACTCCTGCTAAAACTTGAAAAAGGTTTAAAAATTGTGTCGAATTGGTGACCTTAATTGGTTTAATACATTTTAGCAAAGGATACGTTATTGAATTTTATTTATTTAATGCTTTAAACCATTAGAAAATCAATCAGAAAACCTAAGATAATTAAACCAATACCAATTATAAAATGAACTTTCTTTTTATTTAACTTTGTTTTTTCAAAAATAGTAAAGATAATTCCTATTAAGCCAATAAAGAGAGTACTTCTGATAAAATATGAAGTATTTATTGGATACTTTTGAGCAAGACCAGAAACTGTCCCTAAAACAAATAAAAATAGAGGAATCCTAAGTTTCCAATACATATAATCACCTCAATTAGCTTCAACTGAATTCTTATACGTTCTTCCTGAAGAATAAGTTTCTTTTAACAGTAATAAACAGTCTGTAATTTTAAAACCCTTTAATTCCTAACTGAATCTAAGAAGTGAAACCCACTCAAATAAATATAGAGTTAACAGACATAAGCATAGAAACAAAAAGAGACTAGCTATTACCCTAGTCTCTATTTCTTGCGATCGTAAAACATTCCGTCTGGATTATAATTCTCATATGGATTGGCATATTTATTTGTCGATTCTTTTTTCGTTTTCAGGTCTTTCATATCCTTTTGGATGTTCAGCTTTTCTTGGTTCATTAATCCATTTAAATGATCGTTAAGCTGCTTGCACTTTTGTAACAGTTCTCGCTCTACATCTGTGGAAGGAGGAGTAGAGTTTTTCATTGCCTCATCACGAAGTGCTAACAGTCTCTCTGTTTCTTGTATTCGCTCATCACGGTCCCCATCAGTTTGATAAAGCTTAATCAATTGAACAGTGAGATCAAAAAACAGCTGCAAACCATTCACTAGGCTTGGCCACCTTGAGCGAATTGCTTTTGACGATTTAGTTGGATGACTTGTTTCCATGTATCACGGTATTCTGTTACAAAACCATAAACTTCATCAAGAATAGCTACATCGTTTTTTAAATTAGCTTCCATTAAACGACGATTTAGATAATCATACATAGCCATTAAGTCTTTCGACACCGGAATATCCATATTTAGTGTTACCATAAACTCTTGGATAATTTTTTGAGCTTTAATCAAATTTGTATTTTTCTCTTCAATATTTTTAGATTGCATAGCGACCTTAGCCTGATTAATAAATTTTAAGCAACCATTGTAGAGCATCAGAGTTAAATCACCAGGTGAGGCTGTATTTAACGAGTTTTGCTGATATGCTTGATAAGGATTATTTACTGCCATTTTCTAGCACTCCTTTATTAGTACGAGCTGCCACTAAAATTCATTAACTGTGCCATCTGCTCGTTTGATCGTTGAATCGCTTTTTCCATTGCTGTAAATTGGGCCCAATAACGGTCCTCAACTTTTGTTAAGCGATCTTCAAACCTTTCGATCTTTTTATCTACGTCATTCATAAGCTTTCCAATTTCAAACTGGTTATTTGTTGAAAATGAATTCCCTGCTTTTGTTCTTAATTTACTCATTGTATCATTCACCGTAGTTGTCAATCGATGAATGATCCCTTTTTCTCCGTCCGTAGTCCCTGTTGCATTGAAAAGTTTTTCAATTGATGTAGGATCTGCTTCAATAGCTTTCTTTAATTTAGCCTCGTCGATTTCTAGTTTTCCACCCTCGAGATAGTTTGCAGTAGTTGTTATTCCTATGCTAGCTAACTGCTTATATAAAGGGTTAATTCCAGTATTTGAAATAGGAGATGAAAAATTTGAACGCATTTTAGTTAATAGTGAAGACAAAGTTGGATCTCTTCTCAACATCCCACTTTTTGCCTTTTCTTCCCACTGTTCCTGTTGCTTATCTGTTAAACTTTCTCTCTGTGTATCAGTTAAAGGTGTATAGGATTTATATCGATCTTCTTTTAATTCTGCTTGAATTTTTTCAATTAGCTCATTGTATTTAGTCACAAAACCCTTAATATTATCAAAGATTTGTGTTGAATTATTATTGATACTAATACTAGCCGCAGAATCAGTGAATTCCTTTTTTAATGTAAAGGTTACTCCACTTACTTCAAATGTGTTAGACGTTCTCTCCGTGTCAAGTCCATTAATAGTGAACTTAGCATTTGTACCACCTGTTTCTGTGGCTGTACCAAATTTTAAAACATCATTAATGAGCTGACCAGATGTAATAATCTCATCACCTGCAGTATTAAAATTACCTGTTTCTTTTCTAGTCAACGTCATTCTATCAGAATTAACATCGTAGAACATTGTAACCCCTACATTTGCTGAATTTACCTTTGTAATTACAGAATTCAATGATTCAGTTCCAGAAATATTAAAATTTTCTTTCCTTATTTCATTATTTGGCCCACGTGTTTCAACAGAGAAGGTACTATAGTCTTGTACATAACTAAGTTCGACTTTGTCGCCGCTATTAAACGTTTTCGTAGAATCAGTTATAGTCACTTTACCTGTAGTTCTATCTATTGTACCTATAGCGTTACCACCTGAATCATTTATCGTATTCCCAACAATATCGTAGGTAACACTAGTTTCCCCAGTCGTAACTTTAATAGAGGTTGGCGTACTACTTAAATGATTAGCATCACTTGATAGCGTGATATTGTCCGTATCAGATGAAATTTGAACTTCCTGTAATCTATTTGAAGCAATATAATCTACCTTGATCGAACTATCCTTAGCAATTTCCTGATTAAAGGTTAGTTTACCATCACTTCCTATAGTAACTTCCTTTTTGCTTGTATCTCCTGAGAATCCCGTAACTACTTGATAGGATACACCATTCACTTTTACGTTTAAGGAATCTAACTTAGTATTCTTTACAGTTACCCCGTTGCCTAATACTAAATCAAAGCTTGTTCCTGCAGCAGAGGTTGTGATGGTTTGGGATTCAGCAACTCCCTTCTCTATGTCCCATGTAATAGAAGTCCCCAACTGGCTACCTAATTCAGATAATGACTTATTCATATCGACTTTAGAAGTGGCTGAAGCTGAAATTGCACCAGTATTTACTTTTGTAGCCGCTGTAGCTAGTTTATCGACTTTGTTAATAGTATAAGAAGTTAAAGAAGCAGCACTTGATGCCGTTGCACTTATCTTTGACTCATCTGTAGAAGTGGTTGCCCTTGAACGATAAGTAGTCGAAAGAGCCATGTTTGTTAATGTGGATCTGAAATTTAAGAGAAGCGTGTTCATTGAACGATAATCATCTCTCTGCCATTCCAGAACCTGTTTTTTTTGCTTCAGTTTGTCCAATGGAATACGTTGAGCTTTCATTAAATCAGCAACCATTGTATCGGTATCCATACCACTTGCCAATCCGCCAATTCGGATACTCATACTACCACCTCATTTAAATCTTTTTATCTACCATAATTCCAATAAATTCTGTCATTGCAGCGTAAAAGTCTAGCATTTTCTTAGATGGTATCTCTCTGACTACTTGCTGTGTTTTATCATCAACTAATGTTACATAGTATTCATTCAATTTTTCATGGAGTTCAAACTTTAAAGAAGTTTGTGTAGGACTAAGGAAATCGTTCAAACCTTTTACAACTTCCTCTACTTGCTCCTTACTTTGAGTACCCTTTGGGATTATCTCAGATTCTTGTTCTTGTTTATTAGTAGGTATAACCTCAGTACCATTATTGTCTACGGTAGAGGGTCTATTTTGTGAAGAAAATACACCTGTCGATTGAATGCGGTCTATCATATACCTTTCCCCCTGAAAGCATTCTTTTCTATTATATCGGACGATAAGGAAGTTGTTTTAGTTTTTATCAGAAAGAAAGATGAGGAATTTACAAGTTGGAGTTTTCAGGATATAATCGTATAGAACGCATGTTCTTATATTGAAGGGAGATATAAAATGATGGTAGACCTAACAAAGAATACTCCCGGGAATATACTATCTTATCTTTATGGAAAATTACTAGGTGATGGTAACTTAACGATTGAAGAAAGGAAACAACCAAGATTCCGCTTTCAACACACATATTCAGATCAACTTTGGTGTAGACATTGCTATGAAACATTAAAACCTTATTTACCACTGAATCCTCCAAAAAATAAAAAGGTTATTGACCCTAGGCTAGTAAATGGCTACTCAGAATCAGTGTATGTGCAATCTAAGACTCATCCTTTATTCACAATATTAAAGGACAAATGGTACCAAGATAGGAAGAAAATCATCCCGTTTGATTCATTAGAATATCTACTTACCCCAGCAACCCTCAGTTGGTGGTATCAGGATGATGGTCACTTAACAATAAAGGACAATAAGCCTAAAAAGATCATTTTATCGACAGATAGTTTTTCCACTAAAGAAAATAGAATGCTCATTGATTTACTAAATAAGAAGTTTCAATTGAATTTTGCCATTGATGGACAAAATCGACTATGTCTCTATGATCAGCCTCAAATTTTTATTTTCTTACATATGGTTCGTTCTCATATCATTACTCAATGAAAAGGAAAAACTGGACCCATGAGAAAACTCTATTTATTCCCTCATCTAAAAGAACTACTATCTATTTACCGACTCAATATGAAGTTAAATTTCCAACAAAACAGATTACAGCTAATATAAATAGGATCGATAATAAACAATTTTTAAATGATTGGTTCAATTCCACCTATCGATACTTTCTGAATAAAACCATTCAATCTGATACCGTAAAAGGATACCAAATAGTTCTTGATCCAGAAGAACAATTGAAACTATTGAATATTCAAAAGAAAACAGGCTTGTGAATAAGTGACATTATAAATATTAATCTTCATAATTCTCAAGGAGGGAGGAACTAAATCATACTAATGACCAATCACTAGTAGTTTCTTTTCTAACATTACTACCTCTTCTTTTAATTCATTAAATTGATTGTTTAATCTTCTTACTTCTATCTTTTTTAACTCATTGCTAAGAATGTACTGTGCGATTTCTCTCATTTCTGACATTAGAACCTCCATTTTGTCCAAGATTTGAATATGTTCTTTCGTCATTTGAATCGTTTCCTCTAAAAAAATCCTTTGTTCTTTTTCATCTTTGTTCAAGTAAAATCACCTCAACCTCATATTAGTTTTTTTGTATAAAAAAGAGCCCTGGTAAACCAGGACTCTTTTAAAATGTCTAAAATTAACGAAGTAATTGAAGAACACCTTGTGGTTGTTGGTTAGCTTGAGCAAGCATAGCTTGAGCAGCTTGAGAAAGAATAGAATTCTTAGTTTGGTTCATCATTTCTTTCGCCATCGTGCGAACATTTACTTTCATAAATGACCAGACTATATCTTCACCCTCTAGCAATCTAGTAGGGGTCGGGCACTTCGGATTCACAATGCTGATGACCATTGTTTCACCTATGGATTTCATCATCATAGCTTTCGCCTTAGATGGTCTATCCTAGTCGTTGAACCTTCTCCACTCTTTCGAGAAAGGAGCTTGGCTGCTGATTGCCCAATCTTTTCTTTTTTCACACCCTCACGTTTGTTGTTTCCAACTCCGTTGTGGTAAGAAAAGCTCTAAGGGGTTTCCAGCAATTCACCCGATAATGATCTCTAGCCGTTACCAGCTAGGACGACTGTGCTTGTCACTGCCATTAAGCAGCTAAAGCATAATCAACGTCACGGATACGAGATTCCGCAGCAGTTAGGTTTTCAGAAGAAGCACCTAAGTTGTTGATAGTGTGCTCTAAGCGGTTTTGTACAGCACCAAGCTTAGCACGTTCTGATGAAACAGATTTGATAGCTTTATCTAAGGACTCAAGACCTTTTTGTGCACCTGCAGCAGTTGAAACATCAAGTCCTGACACACCTAATGCAGCAGAACGCATATCATTAACACCAAAAGTGATAGTTTGACCTTTGTTAGCTCCAATTTGGAAAGTCATTCCACCATTTGCTGATGCATCTGTTTGTGCAGCAGATAAACCTAAATCTGATACCATAGTTGATCCAGTTCTATCTTTCAATTCTACAGTTCCACTTTCACTTGTAATGCTGAATCTTCCATCATCAGTAGCTTTAACTGTAATAGCTTCTAAGAAACCTTCTTGACCAGATGTCTTGCCAGTATCACCATTGTAAGCAGTAATAGCATTGTTAATAGCAGTTTGTAAAGCAGTTGCAGTACTAGACATTGTATCATTGTTAGCTACAGCTGGAAGAGTAACTTGAAGTAGAGTACCATTCACAAATAGGTCAGCTGCTCCACCTGCTACAGCTTTTCCATTGTAATTATTAGTACCTGCTGTAGATGTACCACCAGTAGTTGTCATTGCAAATAACACTCCAGCTGTACCAGCAGTTACGTTTGAATCAGTTCCCTTTGAGCCACTTTCAATAACTAGATTAGTTCCATCGCTGTATCCCGATACGTGAGCTACCCCAGTGCCGGAAGCATCAATTGCCTCATTAATTTTCTTAACAATTAATTCTGCAGCTGCATTTTTAGAATTTGCGTCTGTAGTTGCATTCTTTAATACTGCTTTTTCTTCAGTAGTAAGATCCTGCCAGTTAACTTTAATATCTGTTCCATCAACTTTGATAGTCTCTTGTACAAAGTCTCCGCCACCTGCAGCAGCATTTGCTAGTGTTCCACTTACTTTTCCAGCTTCTAATTTACCAACAATAGCACCAGTTGTTGTATTCTGTCCAACTGAAGCTCCAGCTGCTGACTTCAAGTTACCATTCAATAACTTTTGAGTATTGAACTCAGTTGTGTTACCGATACGATCGATTTCTTCTTTTAATTGCTTAACTTCATCTTGGATTGCTTTACGGTCTTCAGTAGTGTTAGTTCCGTTAGCAGATTGGTCAGCAAGTTCACGCATACGTTGAAGGATGTCGTGAGTTTCGTTTAATGCACCTTCAGCTGTTTGGATTAAAGAGATACCATCTTGAGCGTTACGTTGAGCTTGGTCTAATCCACGTACTTGAGCACGCATTTTTTCAGAGATTGCTAGACCTGCTGCGTCGTCACCTGCACGGTTGATACGAAGACCAGAAGATAATTTCTCCATTGATTTAGATTGAGCACCAGAAGCAGAGTTTAACTTGTTGTATGTGTTAAGTGCTGCGATATTGTGATTAATTCTCATTTCACTTTTCCTCCTTGAGTGTATAGTTCACATCCTTGTGAACTCTTTTTATAGTGTTTTGTAGGAAGAGATAGCGTCGAGGTCGGCCGCCCTTTCTCTTTCTCTCCCTTACACTATTATTATCGGAGGTTAGTATAAAAGTTTAATAGTTTTTTAAAACTTTTTTATTTTTTTTATAAAAATAAAAACCCCTACTCTTGCAGGAGTTTTAACGATTTATTTCTTTTTTATAAGACTTAATAAATCACCCTGTATAGAAGAAGCTTGAACATTTTCATTAGTAATTTGCACAAGGAGTTCTTTTCTAAATATATCCATAGTTTTTGGTGCGTTGATTCCTATTTTAATCTGATCATTCTTTGTTGAGATGATTGTAATTTCAATATCTTCACCAATTACAATTGATTCTCCTGCTTTTCTCGTGAGTACAAGCATCCCTTCACCTCTTCTCCATAATGTTATGCCGAGTGGTATAACCGTCATGATTCAATACAATTTGTTTACCCATCTTATTTTTTGAATTAATAATAATAGGTGCCTGTAGGTTTGCAGTTGTTTTTTCAAAAGGGTCTTGTACTGTCAATATGCTATAAACTATTACATCGTCTGGAGAAGCAATCTTAAGAGCCTCTACAGTCTGATCTTCTACTGTAAAATCATAATCAGGAAAATAAGTAAATGGGTTGACCATGACAAAGGCTAGACTTGGTGTCTTCACTGACTGAAGAATATAGAAGGTCCCTTCTTCTAATGGTAAGATGATGAATTCTCCTTCCTCTGGAAATCCTGGTATGCCACTATTAAAATGAATAATATCTTCCAATTGTAATTCTACTACTCCCTGGTACTTTGTTTGAAATTCCATTCAATCCATCCTTTTATTTTTATTAAGACTCAAAGTTTATATCAACTGATGGGTATTGCTTCATATCAATTTGTACTTTACCAGGTTGAAAATCAATCACTGGCTTTTTCATTGTGTAATTAACTTTAGGTTTATTTGCAGTTATCTGTACATCGACACTTCCTGGATCGTAAGTTATTTTAACAGAACCGGCTCTAGGAATAAATCCAAGTCCAAATTCCTTTTGTGTTCCATCTGTCTTCCGTTTGGCAATGGTTTGAATTGCTTTAAATCCATTCTCGATTTTCATCAACTCTGCCCCTTCTTGTATTCGGCGGGCAATACCGTTCAGCATGTCTTGTCTACCTTGTTGAGCAGCATCTTCCATTCTTCTTTTCAATGATTTTAAGTCCACATCTTCTCTAGCTTGTGTTTGGTCTATGGTTAGTTTTCCCGGAACTCGGCTAATATTCATATCTGCCTTAGGTTGTTCAATTTGTAATTCACCAGAAGGCTGTTCAATCGATAGCTGGCCTTGCCTCGTATTCATCTCAGTAACTGCTGGTGTGGTTTGTATACGTATTTTCGGGATATTCATACCCTTTCCCCCTATAAAAAAAGAGCCCCTACATATAGCAGGTCAGCTCTAGATTGTGGTCGTACTCTGACCAATTATCTTAAAAAGTCCATGAGTGTTGGTTGGATAATTCTTGCCCCAACACTTAGTGCTGCACGATGTACACTTTCTTGTGTTGTTAAGTCAGTAATTACTCTTTCAATATCAGCATCTTCATTGTCAGATAGAATTCGATTAGCCATAACCTCTTGTTGATCAATACGTCCTTCAATCATTTCTAGACGATTATACCTCGCTCCGAGTTCAGATCGCTCAGAAGAAAGCAAGTCCATCTGTGTATCAATATCACTTAACAAAGCATTAAGGTCCCCAGTACCAGTTCCGTTGAGTGTTTCTTGAACCGCTTGTAAAGTATCAAACAACTTCTGCCCGAAGACATTCTCTGGATTAATATTTGCTTGCAAGGATACTCCTCTTGAAACTTCAATTGAATACTCCTTGTTATTGAATGTTGCTTGTGGAGCACCTGTCCCTCCATCCACAACTGGAGCTTTAGAAGTGTTTGTTCCATTAAAAATATAACGTCCTGCGATTTGGGTATTAGCCACAGACATAATGTCCTTTTTAATTTGATCTATCTCTTCCGCTACTGCCTGTTTATCCGTTTCTGAAAGAGTTCCGTTAGAACCTTGAACAGCAAGTTCACGAACACGCTGTAACGCTTCATTAACATGTTCAACACCCGCTTCCGAGTTTTCCATCCAAAGATAAGCTTCCGAAAGGTTTCTCTTATATTGTTCAACTTCAGAGAGATTTGAACGATAGAACATACCCTTCATTGCAACTACTGGATCGTCTGAAGGTTTCGTAATCTTCTTTCCAGTAGAAAGTTGATCCTGGTATTTCCCCATTTGTTTATAGCTATTGCTTAAGTTTTTAAGAGAGTTTGACGCTAACATACCTTGTGTTACACGCATGATTCATCCACCTACCTTCCAACAGTTCCCATACCGTTTATGATTTTATCGAGCATTTCATCTTGCAAAGTTATCATTCTAGCAGACGCATTATATGCATGCTGGAATTGAATCATATTTGTCATTTCTTCGTCCAAAGAAACTGAACTTACGGACATTCTTCGCTCTTCAACAGCTTGTTTTAATGTCCCACTATTAGCTGTAAGTCTAGCTGCCTCTTGAGAGTTAACAGCCATTCCCCCTACTAATACCTCATAGTAGTTTCGAAAGTTTGATTCTGTATCATTACCGTATTTAAACGGTTGGTTAATGATATCAGCTAGTGCTTTTATGTTAGTTGCATCACCTAAAGTTGGATTATCCTTACTAGCCGTTGCAATATTATCTAAACTAGTCATGATTTCTTCTGATACTTGAATACGAGAAGCCATGCCCTTCTTATTCGCAAGATCAATCGTTCCATTCTTACTATCCGAGAAGAAATCTGGTGTAGCATCTGTAGAGTCTCCGTTAATTTGATTTGGAGTAGATCCATCTTGATGCTGAAGATTAAACTGATAGGCAAACATATAAGCCATGTTATCTAACTCAGATACCATATCAGGATATACACCCGAAACTTCCCCTGGTGCTTTTTCATATCCATAAGACTCTACTACTGCTTTAAGCTTACCAATTGATCCATACTGTTGAAAATCCATTTGCGCGTTACCAAGTTGGATCGTTTTTACTGAATCATCTTCTCCATTAAAGCTAACTGTTAGTTTATTATAACCTGTACTATTAACTAATTGACCAATAGAATTCCCTTGGTCATTTACAACAGTAATATTAACCCTACCTTCAGCAATTGGAGAAGAATTCCCACCATTCGTAGTATAGTCGACTTTTATATTTACTAGAGTTGATAGCTGATCAACCAGTCTATCTCTCTCATCATATAGATCGTTAGGTAATAATCCATGAGGCTCAACAGCTGCAATTTGATTATTAATGTTGTTAATTTGTTCTGCTAATGAGTTAATCTCTTTTTCTGTAACCATAACCTCATTTTTTAAATCTGCACGAATGCCGTTTAATGAAGTTGAAAGATAATTGAAAGTTTCAGCTACAGCTACTGCTCTCTGTCTAACAACGGACCGAGCCCCTGGGTTTGAAGGATTTACCGCTAGATCCTGAAGAGACTGCCAAAACATATCCATCGTTTTTGATAATCCACTATCAGAAGGCTCATTCATTACTTCTTCCATCTTTGTGTATGACTCTGCACGTGCTTCCCAATACCCTAACTTATTATTTTCCGAACGATATTGAACATCTAGAAAGCTTTCTCTAATTCTTTGAACCGACCCAGTAGCCACACCTGTACCCAATTGACCAGGGAATTGTGGTTTGTTAAGCCCTACGTTTGGATATGGTTCTGTTTGTGTAAAATTCACACGTTGCCTTGTATAGCCAGGTGTGCTTGCATTTGCAATATTATGCCCTGTAGTATGAAGAGCACTTTGTTGTGTAAACATCCCTCTGCGGGCAGTCTCTAATCCCATAAATGTTGATCGCATGTGTGTGCCTCCATTTTTTAGGCTTTTCGATTAAAAAGGGAATTCGATGTGGACAGTCCAGACTGTTTAGGTGGTCCATAATTGAATTCAGGTGTTTTTGGATAAAACATATCTAATGACATTTGGACAAATTGGAGTGATTGCTTTACTAGCTGAGAGTTCAACTCATTTTGCTTTTGCAGTTTCTGTGCAACTTCTAAAAGTTCATCACGCAATTCAGCAAGCTTGTCCTTATCTGAATCATCTATATAAGTTAAACAAGTAGAAATCGTAAAGTTCTCTTCCTCGACATGAAAAGGTGTGAGAAAATTTCTCACAACCTGCTGTCTTACTTGTTCGAATTTATTTATGGTTGGTATTAGCTTTTGCTCTTCTTTAATGAGAGTGTTAAGGGCATCAATGTCCCCTTTTTCAATAACCGTCGTCTTTTGATAGGCTTTTTCGAGTAAGCTTTTATGCAAATCGAGAAGTCTTTCCATGACTGTTACTAATTGATCAGCGGACATCCAAGCCTCTCCTCTCTTTGTTTATATTTTGAAGTAGTTAATGATGCTAGAAGCAGTTGCAGTTGCGTTTGGCTTGTATGTTCCGTTTTGAACACTTTGCTTTAACTCTTCAACTTTCTTTTGACGTGCAGAATCTACTTGAGAATTTTGCTGCATTTCTTTTGCAGCAGAAGAAATCTCAACTTTATCTGCTTTAGCAGTTGTTGTGTTATTGACTTTATCAAGTTTGTTGATTGCTTTTTTATATGGATTAATTCCTGTTGGTCCTAGGTTGTTGATTTTCATGTATATCCATCTCCTTCAAAGTCCGTTCCAACTTCTACTAGTATTATCGGACAGATAGGAGCTTTATTTAACACTTTTATCAAAAATGTATCAAAATAACTAAAATATATAGGTATTTATTCCTATTATCTTTTTGTCTTATTTGTTGTAAAGTATGTGGCTTGTTTTTCTTGTTTACGCAATTCTTCTTTAAAAGCTTCATCTTGTTCATGTTGCTCTAGGTCCTTTTTTATTTCTAGTGCACAAGGCTCACATAATTTCCCCGCACGTATAATAGTCCCGCATTTATCACATGGATATCCAAGATTAGGGAATTGTGTAACCTTCAGACGACCAGTACGGATGAACTTTAATAAAAGCTCTTCTTCAATCCCTACAGCCTCTACAACCTGTAATATGGTTGCCGCTCTATTTTCGCGTCTTCTCATAAATTGAGATACTTGGTCATAGGCTTGTTCTTCTTCCTTCCAGCACTTTTGACAAACATCTCGAAATTGATTTTTTACATATATATCCCCACAACTCGGGCATGTTTCTATTTGAGCCATTACTATATCCCCTTTTAAAAATATGTCGATAGACTCATTATAGCTTGTCGAATTGTGGAAGGGTATGAAAATTATTTGGAAGTAAATGTATTCAATCAGTCGTTTGATTGAAGTGGGTATAGGCCATCGGGCTGTTAATGTAGGGGGAATTCAATCAAACGTTTGATTGAATTTTCTTGAGGGTTTGTAAAGATAATTATTTGTCGAATGTTCATTAATCAGTATATAAACTATAGGAGTTCGGAAGGTAACCCGAGTTGGAAAAATTTTAGGAAAGGCAACCTTCCTTTAAGGATTTATGACTTTATCCTAGTTCCATAAGTTCGGTTATATCCTCTGTTTTTCAATTCAATGACAAGATTCCTCGCATTTTCATAATCAGTAAACAATACAAACGAATACGGATCATTTTCGGCTGGTTGCTCATTAGGTCCATATGATTTAAGTGCTACTCCTTGCGCCCTATAGCCTCTTCCCTCAAATTCTCTAACGAGGTTTCGGGCTTGCCAGTATGCAGTATTAGGAATAACAACCTTGTATTCCTCTTTCTGTGTATTATTTTGTATACTTTGGGTGCTTTGGGTGCTTTGGGTGCTTTGGGTGCTTTGGGCGCTTTGGGCGCTTTGGGCGCTTTGGGCGCTTTGAATCTTTTGGATACTAAAAGCATTTGCTATCCCTTGTGCATGCCCCCTGGCAACACTCTCAATCCAACTAGGGTCCTTCATTTTTGCTGCATCTTGTGGATTATCAATAAAACCATTTTCCGTAAGAATCGCATCCATGTTACTTTCTCTAAGTACATGAAAATCAGCTTTTTTAGACCCTCGATCATCTAAATCATTTTTTGTAATCACTTCTAAATGGATTGCTCTTTGAATTTGGGCAGTTCGAGAGGCTGAAGATAAATTACTGTGAATAAAATCCTCATATCCTGCCCCCCCCCCAGAATTAATATGAATAGAAAGAAAGAAATCTGCTCCCCATGCATTAGCCGAATTGGTTCGCTGATTGAGGGAAACCGTTTGATCCCCTGTTCTACTCATCCTTACTGTAACATTCGCATATTCTCTTTCTAAAATATATCTGACCCTTTGAGCGATTTGAAGCGTGATATTTTTTTCTTGAATACCATTTCCTACTGCTCCAGAATCCGTTCCACCATGACCTGGGTCAATAAATATTTTCACCATTACACTCACCCCGTTTTTTAATTGTTATACCTTTTCCCTTTTCTATATATAAGGCAAACTGGGCAATTGCGGATTTTTTATATATTGTTCATAAAACTTTCATCTTGCAATCGTAATGGATAAAATGGAGTCAGCTCCCTGTTCCTTTAACACCCTTGCTGCATGCATAATTGTTGAGCCTGTCGTATAAACATCATCCACTAGCACCACTTTCTTCCCCAAAACATGGTCCATATTACTGAATATAAACACGTTGTCAATTCCGACTCGTTCTTTACGTGTCTTCTTAGATTGCTTTTCCGAATGAGTACGATTCAAAGCATTCACATGATCAAGTCCAGCTTCAACAATTAGTGCCTCAGCTTGATTAAACCCACGTTCATATAGACGAACTTCACTTAGTGGGATAGGCATTAGAAGTTCATACTCGAGGTTTTTTAACACCTTTTTTAGCTCATTTCCAAAAAACTTTGAAAGTACATAATCCCCTCGGAACTTATAACGGCTAATTACCTCTTTTAGAAATTCATTATAGATATAAAGTGATATATTTCGTTCAAGTATTCCATTCCACTCGGTGTCTTCCTCCCAACGAACACAGTCGTAACAAAACTCACCTTTTTGAAATTCGTCTGCTAAGCCTTCAAAAGGTCTACTACAGCGAGCACAAATTTCTCCCTCTACAGGTACCAATTTCTCTGTGCATTGCTCACATAACAAAGCCTCTTCTTCCCTAGCAAGTAAATCCCTCCAACTGATTGCCGGAATAATCCTTTCTGCACAGTAAAGACACCTCATCCGTCAATCAGTCCCTTCGCTTTAGCTTCTTTATTCATTGCAACAATTTGTTTTTTAGCTTGTAACATTGACTCTGTCTTTCCCTTATGAAAATAGGTCACATCCCCAGATGGTTCCATTGCACTTCGTCCGACCCTTCCCGCAATTTGAACAAGTGCTGACTCTGTAAAGATCCGGTCTTCAGAACCAAGAATAGCAACTTCCAGACCTGGAAACGTTACTCCCCTTTCAAGAATGGTTGTCGTTACGAGTAACGGAATCTCCTTCTTTCTCATACTAAGTACCTTCTCTTTTCTATCAGGATCCTTCGCATGGACTGACTCAATCCTGTCATCAATCACTTGTAACAATGGCAATATCTTAGCCACCCATGCAACAGTTGGAACAAATACTAGCATTGGTGTACCCACTAACAACCGCTGTTCAATCCACTTTTGCAATCTCGAAGGTAACCGACCTTTCTTGACCACCTTCTCCCAGTTGCCACACCAAACAAACTCAGGAACAGGCAACGCATGCCTATGAAAACGAGCAGGAATCGTAACAAAGTTTCTCTTCCCGCCCCGACATTCCCTCTGCCACTTCTGGCTAGGAGTAGCCGTCAAATAAATCAAACTCGAATCAACCTTTCGAGCATTCTTCACAGCAAACTGAAGCATCGGATCCACAAAATATGGAAAAGCATCCACTTCATCAACAATCATCACATCAAACGCTTGATAAAATCGTAATAACTGGTGGGTAGTTGTAATCGTTAAAGGGGAGAACTGATGGCGGTCATCTGAACCACCGTATAAAGAGGCAACTTGTATAGAGGGAAACACGGATTGTAATCTTGGAGTTAGTTCTAACACAACATCTGTACGTGGGGTAGCAATACACACTCGCTTGCCATTAGCAAAAGCCACTTCTATTCCTTTAAAAAGAAGCTCTGTCTTACCAGCACCACACACCGCCCAAACAAGCAACTCTTCATCACCGGTAACAGCTGCCACTACACGATCAGAAGCAACCTGCTGACCATCAGACAACGAACCATGCCAATGAAGCGGAGCAGCATCTATCTCCGGCATCTCCCCACTCCATCCATACAAAGGCGTACACTCACTCACACGCCCCATCATGATACAAGCACGACAATACACACATTTCTTCCCACACCGTGCACACGGAAACTGAGCGAGTAACTCCATATCACTATTATCACATCGATTACAGTGTGCCCGACCTTTCTTATCAAACTCAATTCCAGGTCTTTTAACAATAAAGGGAGAATCAACTAACTCAAAAGGGATCTCTTCACGAAGAAGCTGTTTTCCAGCGAGAACATGCCGAAGAGAATCTAAATTCAAATTATCACCTCATAATCAAATTTTCAAAAAACGCCAGAAAACTACAAACACCATTCCAGCAATCGCTGAAATGGTGCCAAATAATAAAAGATATAAGTTCAGTAACCAAAAAATTATTTTTTTACCCAGCCAAGACCCATAGAACCTTCGCCTAAATGCGTACCGATTACCGGTCCAAAATAACTAATTATAAATTCTACGTTTGGAAGTTCAGCTTCAAGCTCTTTCTTCCATTCCATTGCTTCCTTCTCTCGATTGGCATGAATAATAACTGCACGATATTCCTCACCAGCAGATGCTTCAGCTAACAAATCAACCATGCGACGCATCGCTTTTTTCCGCGTACGAATCTTTTCAAACGGAACAATCTTCTTATCCTCAAAATGAAGAAGTGGCTTCACCTGCAACAAGCTTCCGATTAATGCTTGTGCACTTGATAGTCTTCCACCACGTTGAAGATGAGATAAATCATCCACCATAAAGTATGCGTACATCGTTTTCTTCATTTCTTCGAGTCTTGCCATGATATCCTCTGGCCCCTTACCTTCTTTGGCCATTTGCGCCGCCTCTAATACGTAAAACCCTTGAACCATGCAGCTAATTTCCGAGTCAAAGGCAAATACGTCAATATTCTCTACCATTTCTCCAGCTGATACTGCCCCTTGAAATGTGCCGCTGATCCCGCTTGATAGGTGGATGCTTATTACTGCATCATAGTCTTTTGATAGTTGTTCGAAGAGCTGAACAAACTCACCAACGGGTGGCTGTGACGTGGTTGGAAGCTCTCGATTCTTCACCTCTTCAAAAAACTGAGAGGCGGTAATCTCTACTTCTTCTTGATATGTCTCCGTACCAAATATCACGCTTAAAGGAATCATATGAATATTAAGCTTGTCACGCAGGTCTTTCGGGATGTACGCAGTACTATCCGTTACAACTGCCGTTTTCATATAAAAGTAACCACCTTTGTTTTTCTCTACTATATGTTTCAAGCCTATTTTATATGAAAACTATACAAATTGCATTACCTACACGCTCATAAGGGAAATCTTAACTCGCATCCTTTAAGCCCCTACGATACAATTCTTCCAAAATTAGTTCGACAAATCTATTATCTAGTTTGTAATTTAATGCCTTGCTATAAACTTTGACTAAATCCTCATCTGATAATATACCCAAAGATGTATTAATGGAAAACACCTCCATTTATACTAATATGAGTAGTATTATAAGCAAAAACACCTATAAATAAAATAATTTTCACTACTTTGTCAAAATTGGGAACACTTCCAAATTAAAAAGAAGCACCTGTCCATAGATCTCGACAGATGCCTCTCCTACCTACTATATTTTATCGAACCTCAACCCAGCCCTTTTTAATGGCTTCAACTACTGCTTGAGTACGATCGTTTACGTTCATTTTTTGAAGAATATTACTCACATGGTTCTTAACCGTTTTTTCACTAATAAATAAAGCTTCACCAATTCCACGGTTACTCTTTCCATCCGTTAACAATTGAAGAACTTCACATTCACGACGAGTTAATAAGTGTAGTGGACGACGAATTTCGGTAGCCCCCACATAACCTCCACCGCCTTCACCAGCTAATCGACGGTATTCTCTTACTAGATTATGTGTCACTTTCGGATGTAAATATGACCCTCCATCGGCCACTACCTTTACCGCTTCTACCAACGCATCTGCATCCATTTCCTTTAACAGATAGCCACTTGCACCTGTTTGGAGCGCATGTGTTACGTAGTTTTCGTCATCATGAATCGAAAGGATGATCACTTTTGATTCAGGAAAATTTTCAATCAGTTGGCGAGTTGCTTCCACGCCATTAACATTTGGCATGTTAATATCCATGATAATAACATCTGGTTGAAATTCCTCAACAATGGTAACAGCTTGGTTGCCATCTTCCCCTTCAGCAACTACTTCAAACGTTTTTTCAAAATCTAATATTCTTTTGACACCTTCTCTAAATAGTTGGTGGTCATCAATAATCGCAATCTTTGTAGTCATTACTCTCAGCCTCCCTAAGCCTATTCAATAAATTAACTCTCTAATGGAACTTGTATAATGACAATCGTTCCTCGACCAATTTTGGAGTCGATCGAAAGTTGCCCTTGTAATAGCTCCACTCTCTCTTTCATTCCTAATATTCCAAACGACTCTGGCTTGTCCATATTCATATCAAAGCCTTTGCCGTCATCTTTTACTACTACTGAAATACTATTTCTTGTCAGTTCGAGTTTTACTTTTATTTCATGTGCTTCTGCGTGTTTGATGGCATTTTGGACTGATTCTTGTACCAATCGGAATAATGCAACCTCAAACTTGGCTGGTAACCTTTTTTCATTCCCCATACTAACAAAATTAATTTTTATATCACTATGATACTCTTCGATCGTTTGCAGGTATTTTTTGAGGGTAGGCACTAAGCCCAGGTCATCAAGTGCCATTGGACGAAGGTCATAGATAATTCTACGCACCTCATACAACGCATTTCGCACCATTTTTTTTAAGTTTTTAATCTCACCCATGCCTGCTTGTTCCCCATGCTCACGGAAAACGCGTTCAATTAAATCCGAGCGCATCATCACATTTGCCATCATTTGAGCAGGCCCATCATGGATTTCTCGAGACACTCTTTTTCTTTCTTCTTCCTGCGCTTCTATAATACGCAAGCCAAATTCCTGCTTCTGCTTTGCGTCCTCTAATACTTCTCCCACTTGCTTGAGATCACTCATGAGATAGTTCATGACGACGGAAATTTGTGAAACTAGATGCTCTGCTCGATCAATCGTTTCAGTCAGACCATGTAATCGGCGTTCAATATCATCACGGCGATCACGAAGCTGCTTCTCCATTTGCCGCTTCATTGTCAGTTCTATTTGGAGCTGATGAGCTTTTTCGTAAGCATCACGAACCTCAGCCTCCGTATAGTCCTTGAAGTGCATGCTTACTTCCGACAATCTTTTCCGAGCAAACCTTGATTGAGTTTCAAGCTTGTCTCCATCATCAATCACTTCAATGACCATTCGCTTTACATCTTTTAGTTCATCAGCAAGCGATTCATAATCCTTGCGACACTGCTCTCCTATACGGAAAATCTCGTCCTTACTCGTTCCTACCGTCTCTATCATTTTCTCAAGTATAAAATCAAGCGACTTTATATCAAATTTTTTCTTTAACATAATAATTCCTCCAAGGGTCCCATTTTCCCTTTCGGCTTTGATATTATTTTAGCTTGATTTAGATAAATATACTATCTATTGATGGTGAAAAAACTGTCGAAACATAAGAAAATCGTTAGAAAGAACGATATTCATTCGACCGAATAAGCAATTTATCCTATATTCCATTCAAAAAACTCGTTACTATTTTAACTCCTAACCACTAAAAATATTATGTTGATATAGTAGGTGTTGTGATATTTTTTCACTTCATCATTATAACATGTGAAAAAATTACATAGATTAAAGTTTGTTTACAATATAAAAACCATTTCTCAATCTTTCTAAATAATGTAAAAAGACCTGCACTATTGGCAGATCTTTTGAATAAAATTGTAAAAATTACTGTGGATTTGTTGTCCAACTAATCGAAGAAGGTTCACCTACACTATATAGTGAAGCTTTGTTAGGGATATCGACTCTTATAGAAAAATCATATTGACCTTCATCCCAAATGCTTAGACTTTTCGCCTGAAGCGCTTGTGATGAATTAGCTATTTCAGTGATCTGTTTGAAAAATGAGTCTCCTGCAATTTTTCCATCTGAATCATTGGAACCCGGCTTCATGATTATGACAAAATTTAAGTAGTCTTTTTCTCCTGAATACACAATATTTTCAACGTTCGTAAATTCCCCAATAACATTCCCTCTTGCAAGATCAAACCACTCTTGTTCAAAGTTTACTCTTTCTAATTCTTGCTTATTCCTATCATGGTAGCCTTCCGGAATATCAAAGTGAAAATCTTGCTTACTTATCTGTCCATCCACTTCTATCTCACTTACGATCATCTTTGAAACAACATTTTGCTGACTGTAGTCTGTTCTTTCGAGAATAACACCATTTTCATAGTTTATCTTCAAAATACTTCTATCTGTAATAGGCCATTCAGCTTTTTGTGAATTTAGCCCTTCAAGCACTACCCACTTTTCACTTTCATTGAGTTCTTGAACAGCCCATTTTATGTCTTCCGATTCAAACAAAGTGTAAACTGTGTCAAATAAGATAGGGATATGGTTCAACAGCCGTTCTTCCTCTACTAATTCATCGATCGAACTAGTTATCAATGTTTCATATTGCTTTTTGCTATGAAAGATCTTGCTATACTCCTGGCCATTTAGATAGATATCCGTTATTTCTTGTACCTCTTTCGTTTGTAAGTTAATTGTATTATTTAATTTGAAACCATTCCCCTTATCAATTCTCACTTCAATTTGCTGTGTATCTTCATTTGATTGAAGTGTATATTGTAAATTTAATCTTTCAAACTCCAGGATGGGTAATGATTTTGAATACAAGTTTAGAAAGAATTTGCGCCACTCTTGCCCTGTTCTACCCTTCAGCATATCATCCATACTCTCAGTTGGGGTTGGTGCTTCCTCTTCGACCTCGTAAGGTACCTCCTGTTCATCTTCGTTTGAAGCCAAGCCAGAATCTTGATTTTTCCAATGATTATAAACAAATGAGATACTTATAACAGAAAATAAAAGTATTGCGATTGCAGTTAGTACGTGATGAAAATAAACAGATCTCACTTTCTGTCTTTCACTATTCAAAGCTTTTTGTATTATTAAATCCTTTTTTGACTTGAAATTATGCTTTGAAAATATGTCATTATTCAGTGCGTCCTTTATTTTTTGTTGCTCATGATTTCTTTCCATAAATTTATTCACTCCTTTATTAATTCCTTAAGAAGATTGCGTCCCCGTTCAAGTCTAGTTCGTATAGTTGAGTCCTTCACATTTAATAACTCACTAATTTCCTTTGTTGCTAAATCCTCATAATAATACAAAACTAAGACCTCCCTGTATTTTATAGGTAATCTCAGAAGTTCCTCGCCAAGGCTACTATTTTTTTCATTTTGGAGAAAGATGGTTTCCGGCGAATCATGAGGTTGTTCATGGGATCCATTCATAAGCTCGAGGATCCATCTATTAACACGACGAGCTGACCGTAGGTAGTCCTTACATTGATTAGCAGTAATACTAAATATCCATGTTTTTAATTGGGAACGCCGTTCAAAGTTATAAAGGTTTTTATATACTTTTAAAAACACCTCTTGAGAAATATCCTCAGCAACAGTCCAATCTTTTACATAAGTAAAGGCAAATTGAACAACCGCTTTTTCGTAAGTTTGAATGATTTCTTCAAAATGATTTAACTCCGACCCTACAAAATCGGACCTAGCACTATTTGTTTTCATAACCTCTACTCCTTATAATAAGTTCAACCCTTTGACGCTTACTTGGATAAAAATGTCTCAATTATTTCCATTATATTTCAATAAGTGGCGTATATGGTTAATGTCAGCTTCAGAATTGCTAATATTTGTCCAAGAAGCTACCTGGACATATAATGAATCTTAAGAATAAAATTTTTAAAAAATGACCTAGAAAGGAGAAACAATGCTCTCCACATATTTAACTGTAAAGGGTTATGCCGAACATGAAATCGTAATAGAAAGGTCTCGTTTTATTGCACATATAGCTAGAGCGGAGACTGAGGAAGATGCGATAGACTTCATTCAAAAAATAAAGAAGCAACATTGGAGCGCGACACATAATTGCTCAGCCTATTTAATCGGTGAACATGATCTCATTCAAAAAGCAAATGACGATGGTGAGCCATCTGGTACAGCTGGTGTCCCGATTCTTGAGGTATTAAAGAAAAGAAAGCTAAAGGATACGGTCGTTGTAATTACCCGCTACTTTGGTGGAATTAAGTTAGGAGCTGGCGGGCTCATCCGTGCATACGGAAAAGCAACGTCAGAGGGCTTGAATGCAACTGGAATTGTCGAGCGTAAGCTCATGCAAGTCGTCCACGTTAAAGTTGACTACACTTGGCTTGGTAAGCTGGAAAATGAACTTCGTGCGTCCATATATGAAATCAAAGAAATACATTACCTGGATGCAGTTGAATTTGAAGTGTTTGTAGAAGAGGCACAAGTAGGTCAATTCAACGAGTGGATGGTAGAAATGACTAATGGACAGGGGAAAATTTCTACTGGAGAAACCCTATATCAAGAAACACTCATATAATAGTAAAAAGAAAGACCTCTTGGAATTAATCCGAAGAGGTCTTTTCTATATTAGGCTTTATCTTTAACGTTTAACGGTTTAAGCCCCTTAATAAAATTTAACAGCGGTCGATAATCTTCGCCAACTAAGCCAATCTTTTCAACAAATAGTTCAACTGCAATGAGAATGGTTAAAATAATAACCGTTGAACCCCATAGAGTTGCTTGAGAGAAGATAAAAGCTGCTAAACCAAAGATACCACTCATCGCGTAAATTAAAACAACGGTTTGTCTGTGTGAATAACCTAGCCTTAATAAACAGTGATGTAAATGTGATTTATCTGGTGCTGACAAAGGCTGTTTGTTGACTAATCGTCTAACAATAGCAAAAAGCGTATCCGAAATTGGTACTCCTAAAATAATGACCGGGATAATTAAAGATACAAATGTAACTCCTTTAAAGCCTAACAGAGATAGAACAGCAATCATATACCCTAAAAATAAAGCTCCCGTATCTCCCATAAAAATCTTTGCAGGATGGAAATTATAAAGCAAAAATCCAAGTGTAGATACTGCTAAAATTAGAGCCATGATCATTACGTATGGGTTCCCCATTGTATAGGCCATTCCAGCAATAGTAAATAGCGCGATGGTTGAAACTCCTGCTGCAAGTCCGTCCAAACCATCAATTAAGTTGATCGCATTAGTAATTCCTATGATCCATAACATAGTAATTGGGATACTAAAATAACCAAAGTCCAACTGTCCACCAAAAGGTAAGTTGATGAATTCTACTCTCAAATCTCCTACGACCACTACTACTAATGCTGCAGCAATTTGGCCAAGTAACTTTATTCGTGGTGAAATTTCCTTCACATCATCAAAAGCACCTGTCAAAATGATAATCAAACTTCCAATAAGAATTGGTAAGTGAATACTACCATCAAGGTTCAAGACTGAAATAAGGTAAAAATCATTTGGCTGAAGGATAAATACCCCAATGAGAAAACTAATATAAATAGCCAAACCACCTAGGCGAGGCATGATTTTTTGATGAACTTTTCTTTGATTAGGTTGATCTGTTGCTCCAATGATGAAGGCAAGCTTTTTGACAACCGGTGTGAGAAGTATTGCTGCAAAGAAACAAATAATTAGAGTCAAATACACAGTATGCCCCTCCATATTTATATCATTATCTATTTAGTGAAAAAAAATGTAGATTTTTTTTCTTTATTGTCTAATATTCAGAGTAATTATTGGAAAAACTAATTCCTTGTGAATTATATCATACAGGTCTTTCTAAATGAAATGATATTTTATTACCCTTTATATATTTAATAAAAACGTAATATTTTTAATCTCCACCTAATTTGACGAACTGATGTAGAAAAAGTTTCTAAAAGGAATAAAGTTAAAATTTTCAGTTTTCATATAAAAAAAGCCTGTAGAGCCAAATATACTCTACAAGCTTCCATTTATGACAATTCTTTCAGATAATCTTTTAAAGCTATCTTCCAATCACGCATTGGAGTAAAGCCATTCTCGACTATTTTCTTTTTACTTAAAACTGAATATTTTGGTCTGGCTGCTGGACGAGGAAATTCCTCAGAAGTCAAAGGATTCACTTTTATATTCAATCCAGCTTGCTTAAAGATCTCAACGGCAAACTCATGCCAAGAGCATACACCCTCGTTAGAAGCATGGTATATCCCATACATCTCCGAAACTACTAACTCTACCAAAAACTTAGCTAAATCAACCGTATAAGTAGGAGAGCCGACCTGATCATATACAACTCCTAACTCTTTACGCTCCTGTGCTAGCTTTAGCATCGTTTTTACAAAGTTGTTTCCGTTGATTCCATATACCCATGCAGTTCTGACTATAAAGTGCTTATCCAAAGTTTCTTGAAGGAGTTTTTCTCCTGCAAGCTTTGTCTCACCATAAACACCAATCGGACTTGTTGGATGGTCTACTTCATAAGGTTCAGTTCCAGCACCATCAAACACATAATCCGTACTTACGTACACCATATTTGCGTCAACATTTTTGGCTGCTTCAGCAAGGTATTTTGTACCTAGACCATTTACCTTATAGGCACCATCTTGGTCGGTTTCAGCAGCATCAACATTTGTGTAAGCAGCACAATGGATAATCGCTTCAGGCTTGAGGTTTTGGACATAAGACGTAACAGAAACTTCATCTGTTATATCTAATTGTGCTCGATCAACACCTACAGCTTCATGACCCTTTGCTGAGAGCTCCTTTACTACATCATACCCAAGTTGTCCATTTACACCAGTAACTAAAACTAACATTATTCAACCTCTAGGCGATCAGAGTACTGTGCTTTGAAGTAGTCTTGATAGTCACCAGAGATAATGTTTTCCCACCACTCTTGGTTTTCTAGGTACCACTTGATTGTTTGTTCAATACCAGTATCAAAGTTATACTTCGGTGACCAACCTAGCTCCGTACGAAGCTTCGTTGCATCGATCGCATAACGACGGTCGTGACCAGGACGATCTTTAACGAACTTCATTAATGACTCTGGCTTACCTAAATGCTTAAGAATTGTTTTTACAATTTCAATATTTGTACGTTCATTGTTTCCACCAACATTGTACACTTCTCCATCACGACCTTTGTGAAGAACAAGGTCAATCGCTTGGCAGTGATCTTCTACGTGTAGCCAGTCACGAATGTTTAGTCCATCTCCGTAGATTGGAAGCTCCTTATCGTTTAAAGCATTAATGATCATTAGCGGGATTAACTTCTCAGGGAAATGGAATGGACCATAGTTATTTGAACAACGTGTGATGTTCACTGGTAATCCGAATGTTTCATTGTACGCACGAACTAGTAAGTCAGCTCCCGCTTTACTAGCACTGTATGGGCTGTTAGCTGCAAGCGGTGTTTCCTCTGTAAAGTAACCTGTTTCTCCTAATGTTCCGTACACTTCATCAGTTGAAACTTGAAGATACTTTGTTACTTTATATGTCTTAGCAGCATCTAACAAAGCTAAAGTCCCTTGAATATTAGTTTGTACGAAAATCCCTGGATCTGTAATACTTCTGTCAACGTGAGATTCAGCTGCAAAGTTTAATACATAATCAAACTTTTCTTCTTTAAAAAGACCGTCAACAAAGTCACGATCTGCAATATCACCACGAACAAACTTGTAGTTAGGAGCACTTTCAATGTCCTTTAAGTTTTCTAGGTTCCCTGCATATGTTAATAAATCAAGGTTAACAATTGTATATTCTGGATACTTGTTTACCATGTAACGGACAAAATTACTTCCAATAAAGCCCGCTCCACCAGTTACTAATAATTTCATATCTTGTTCTTCCTCCTATTCCTCAAACACAAAGTTCAGATGTGTTGCTTCTGCTAAAGTGGGATGCTTTGTATCTTTATCAGACAAAATTGGGTTGGTAGTAGGCCAATCTATAGCTAGTGCTGGATCGTCCCATGCAATTCCCCCATCATGCTCCGGTGAATAATATTCATCCACTTTATAAGCAACTGTAGAATCTGGTACTAATGTACAGAATCCATGTGCAAAGCCCTTCGGTACAAGTAGTTGTCGCTTATTATGCTCAGAAAGCACCACTCCTACCCATTGTCCATATGTAGGAGATCCTTTACGAATATCGACTGCTACATCATAAATCGCTCCTGTCACACAGCGAACCAATTTCGTTTGCGCTTTCGGGTTTAATTGAAAGTGTAAACCGCGAAGTGTGTGTACTGGAGCAGACAATGACTGATTGTCTTGAATAAAGTCAAATTTCAAACCAAGCTCATCATAAAGATGCTTATTATAGCTCTCCATAAAATAGCCACGGTGGTCACCGAACACCTTCGGCTCTAAAATTTTGACACCAGATAGTTTTGTTTCAATAACATTCATTTTTTTACCCTCACTTAATGGATTACTTACCTTGGCTAGCGATTTTAACTAAATACTGTCCATACTGATTCTTCTTTAATGGTTCAGCAAGTTCAAGTAGCTTCTCTTTTGTGATATAACCCATTTTATAAGCAATCTCCTCCAGACAAGCAATTTTTAGAGACTGTCTTTTCTCAACAGTTTCAATAAATTGTGATGCCTCTAATAGAGATGCGTGCGTCCCAGTATCTAACCATGCATATCCACGACCAAGAAGCTCAACATTCAGTTCACCCATTTCAAGGTAAGCTTTGTTCACGTCTGTGATTTCTAGCTCTCCACGTGGAGAAGGTTGAATGTTCTTTGCGATTTCTACTACACGGTTATCATAGAAGTATAATCCTGTTACAGCATAGTTTGATTTTGGTGTTTCTGGCTTTTCTTCAATAGAAACAGCTTTTCCACTTTCATCAAACTCCACGACACCAAATCTCTCAGGGTCATTTACGTAGTAACCAAACACCGTTGCACCTGATTCACGAGAAGCAGCTCTTCTTAATTGCTCCGTTAAGCCATGTCCATAGAATATATTGTCACCCAGCACAAGAGCAACGCTATCGTCTCCGATAAACTCATCTCCTAAAATAAATGCTTGGGCTAGTCCACCTGGGTCAGGCTGAATTTTGTATGTAAAGTTCATTCCAAGGTCAGATCCATCACCTAAAATTTGTTCAAAGCGTGCTGTATCTTCAGGTGTAGAAATGATTAATATATCTTTGATCCCAGCTAACATTAATACAGAAAGTGGATAATAGATCATTGGTTTATCATAGACAGGTAATAACTGCTTAGAAACTACTTTCGTTAATGGATATAAGCGAGTACCGCTACCACCAGCAAGTATGATTCCTTTCAAATAAAACAACTCCTCAATTTAATAAAATAGTCCCAAAAAGACAAATTCCGCCAATCTTCCTCAACAATTATAATGAAAACAACAAAAAAAGACAATCACTGTAAAAAATCTTAATCGTTTTGTCTATATCTTAAAATTGCTGAAACAGTTACTAGACGCCCTTGTATCTGTTCAGATAAGGATCGCTTTTTCATCCCAGTTACATTTCCACCATGACGAACATATTTCATTAATGGCTCTGAAATAGTTACAATTTTCTTCTTATTAAGCATAGAAGTAAGTGCAATCCATTGGTCATGCATTTCTATCTTTTTTGGCAGTGGAAGAAACAATGGTATAAGCTCACTTCTAAAAGCCATCATGGCTCCTGTAAAGGCATTTTTGATTATATTACCCATTATTCCTTGATTTACATTATTTTTATTATATTGATTCCACGAAGTATGGATAATTTCTAAATTCCCATCAACGACATAGGCATCATGGATGACGAGATCAGCCTTTTGATCATCGAAAGCTTCCATAACCCTTTCTACCTTCCCTGCTTCCCAAATATCATCCTGATCACATAGAAATACAATGTCGCCTTTTGCCAAGGATATTGCTTTTTCAAAGCTTTTAACCGGGCCTGAGTTGCTAGGATTTACGAAAACCTCGACACGGTCTCCAAATGTTTCTTTAATCAAAGAAACCGTTTGATCCTTTGAACAATCATCTACAACTACGACCTGATCCGAATCATTGAGTTGCTTGAGGACCGATTGAAGCTGACGGACAACAAAGTCTTCTCCGTTATAAGTTGCTAAGCAAACCGAAAGCATAATCAAAATCCTTTCTATATTGAAAAAATACGCCGTAAAGTATACGCTGCAATTTTCTTGTTCTTCACTACCGCTACTTGTTTAAGCAGACGCTTCATTAGTTGAATTTTATAAGCTGGTAATAATTCGTTTTTATAATTTTTAAAATAGTAGATTTCTGTATCCAATATGCTTCGGTAACGTTCAAGCGAAACTCTACTATAATCCAGTACGGATAATTCATGGTTTAAGGAAGCTTCTAATACAAGAACTTTATAACCTTTAGCGTAGATTTCATGGAACAACCAATGGTCTAGATAGTCTAATGGAAAGTTCTTATTAAATCCATCATTCTCCTCTATGAAAGAGACTCGAATCAGCGATCCAGAATTAATGGCCATAGTCGGCTTTTCCTGAAGACCAGCTTGTAACTTTTCCGTCTTTAACGGTCGAAGTGCATCAGCTACCACAGGTGAAATCATCGTTTCTTCGGAAAAGACCCTAGGGACCACTGCAGCAATAGTAGGATCGACATCTAAATTGGAACCTATCTGATCCACGTAGTCTTCAGTAAGCTCCGTATCATGGTCAAGCAACAAGAGCCATTTGCTACCATTTTCTTTTGCAGCTTGAAAAGCATAATTATAAGCTGTTGCTAACCCAAGATTTCGATGGTCGTGAATATATTGAACCTTCCCCCATAGCTTTTCTTCAACCGTACACTTTTGACTATCAGGGCTATTATCATATATCACTAATTCAGTTTCAACTGACATATTTGGTCGAGTAACAAATGCCTTGTTTAACGTCTGAAAGGTCTTTGATTCTTCTATTTTTTGTTTGTAAAGAACTGCTACAATGGTAAGTTTCATAATCTGCCCTCTCTATTATAGAGATCGTACAACATCTTTCCTTTTATTTAGGGAAAAAACTAGCATAATTAAGAAAAACGTAATCCCAATTGGGTTATTCAAAAATGGATTAATATTGGTGAGCATCAACACTCCCATAAAGGCTGCCATTAAAGAAATATCAATGCTATTTAATTTATGCCCTTTTTTATAGGCCACATAATAATTGTAGAACACATGTAAGCTCAAATAGATCCATATAGCTAATCCGATTATTCCCTGTTCAACTAATACGTCAAGGAAGGTCATCTCAATCCCATTTACCCTTCCCGCAATTTCCATACCATATCCTGTTCCTACTATTAAATATGTGAAATTACCAAGTAAGATTTCCTTTGAGTCCACAATAAACTCTAAACGAGCATTTACACTAACATCATTTACTTCTCCATCACCTTCCATCTCTTCTTGTTCAGTCTGAGCAGGATCGCTTGACACACCAGTTTCAAATCTCTCTAAAGTCATATGTTTATACATGAATGGAAGAGAAACTACAATAAAAAGAAGGATCAATGATTTAACAATGATTTGCTTTGTCTGGTAGAACGTTCGAATTTTATTAACAAACCCTTTTATCGGATCAACAACCACCTTAACATCTAATATAATAATCACTAGCGCGCTTAACATAAACGCTAATAAAAATCCTCTTGTTTCAGACCAGAAGATAGATGTTGAGCAGAGAATAATATTGGCTATATCAAGCTTCGAGTATTTTTTATTTAAGACAGCGTTTAACGAAATAATTAAGCCGATTAACACGTATAAATGACTCTTATAAAAAACACCATTACTCGGTCTGAAAAATAAATCGTCATTCATGATCGTGTTCATAAAGCGATAAAAAGGTACAAAGTTGGCACTAAATACCGTCTTTCCTAATAAACCTATAACTAATGTAAGTATTGCCACTGCTAGAGCACTGTATTTTAATATTTGGATGACTTTTTCCTTTGTAAATCTTGTCTCTGAGATGTAATAGGCTAAAGGAAAATAGGCCACAAAAAAGATGACTCTAAATAGGTCCATAACAATAATTGATAGAGGATGGCCATTTAGAAATCCTATCAAAGCACTTACGAAAAACCAAAAAAGCAACAAATACACACCAATAGACACAGAATTAAACTTGATAAATGTATTTACTTCCTTGTTGAAAATGGCCTTTTCTCTAATAATTCTTAAAGAAAAAGTAACAAGGAGTAAGATAAACAGCACTTGTCGAATAGATAAGAACCCAAAATCTATGAGTCTTCCCCCACCCCCGACAAAGAGCTCGACAAAGAATACCGTAAGTAATATTTTTTCGAACCGATTCATAAAAAATCCTCTCCCATTATGTATGAGTAAGGACTAGATTAATTTCCAGCCCCACTTATTAAAGAATTTCATCATAGATTCCATGAAGATCTGAAATAGCTTTTTATTCTTATGTGCACCTCTCTCATAATAATGAATGACCTCTGAAAAAGGTGTATAAACCACTCTTTTATTTCTCTTCCCTAATTCCAGACATAGATCGTAATCCTCGAAGTACATGAAATAGCGATCGTCAAACCCGTTAATTTCTTTAAAGTCTGACCCTCTAATAAGCATGAAACAACCGGAGCCAATACGGATATCTACTAAACGGTCGTTCGGAAGGTTTCTACACTCGTAGGAGGCTAATCTTCCAGAAAACATCTTCTTTACAAAAGAAAACGGAATGAATCGTAACGCATAATCAAAGACAGTCACACGATCTCTAATCAAATGCTGTACTGACCCATCTGGATTTAATACTTTAGGAACTAATAAAGAGATAGATGGGTCTTGATCCATCGTATCAATCATTTCTAATAAATCTTCTCTTTTTAGAATGATATCAGGATTAAAAATAAGGAAATACTCTTCATTAGAGTGCAATAAATTATAGTTGTGACCAAAACCAAATCCATTATTTTCCTTATAAAAGATAATATCAGCAAAATCGGAATAACGAGTCAGTTGTTCTTTATAATCATCATTCGAATTATTATCAAAGATAACAAATCGAAATTGATTGTCTCCTCCAAATTCAGATTTTGCATGATCTAAAACTTGGAATATATGCTTACTATTATAAGTTACTATGCTTATGGCTACTTTTGCATTTACCATCAATGTAACACTTCTTTCCATTGATAAATTTAAGAATTAATTTTTCTAAACCTACAAAAAAATATTATAACATCAACTATTTTTAAAGAGAACAATATATAGTTAATTTTTTTCAGTTGCCAGCTATATCAGGTAAAAGTTATAATTTAATTTATGGTTACTACAAAAAGAGCCAAAAAACGACGTAAAATTAGAAAGGAATTTTCTAATGAATTCAAGATTGTCAAATAAAAGAAAAAAACAAAGAAGACCTAGATGGCTTCGTATTATATTACTAACAATGACCCTTTTTATTATTGGCGGTGGATTCTATCTTTATAATGTGTATTCAAATGTAGTAAATGCCGTTGATAATATGAATAACCCTCTAGAAAGAAAAGTATCGGAAAAACGATCAGAAGAGGTCTTATTTAAAGACAAAGATCCTCTTTCTATTCTTTTGGTTGGTGTTGATGAACGTGAAGGGGACAATGGGCGTACGGATTCTATGTTAGTGATGACAATTAACCCAGACCTAAAGTCCTCCAAAATCGTCAGTATTCCTCGTGATACAAGAGCTGAGCTTATTGACCCAGATGATCCTGAAGAAAATACAGTAAGTAAAATGAACCATGCCTATGCATTTGGCGGTATTGAGATGACAATCAATTCCATTGAGCATTTCTTAAATGTTCCAATAGACTATTATGTTGAGATTAATATGGAAGGTTTTAAGGACATCGTGGACGCAGTCGGGGGAATCGATGTATATAACGAGTATGAGTTTGAATTAGATGGTGTTTTTCTCACTGAAGGTCAACATCACTTAGATGGGGAAGAAGCACTACAATATGCTAGAATGAGAAAGCAAGATCCTCTTGGTGATTTTGGTAGACAAGAACGACAAAAAGAAGTAATCTCAAAAGTCATCGACAAAGGACTATCACTAAAAACATTAACGAGTTACGATGATATCTTATCCGCATTAGAGAAAAATGTGAAAACAAATTTAACATTAGATGAAATTCTCGCCATACAAAAACAATATAAAGAAGCAGCTGAAAAGATCGAAAAGGTTGAAATTCCTGGTGAAAACGAAACAATTAACGATGTTTACTATTACAGCGTTGACGATGAGACAAGACAAACATTATCGGATGAAATGCGCACTCACTTAGGTTTACCAACTGACACGGTTGAGGCTTCAAATATATATTAACAAAAAAAGGTTCAGGAACTCTGAACCTTTTTTCTATTAAGCTCTCCCTCGTAATACTTTCCCTTTTATTGCTTCTACAAACTTAAAGACCATGCTATCTTTAATTAATACCAACCCTAAGAAATAGAGCAGACCTCCAACTGCAACCTGCAAAAGCGTAAGTAGAACCGGAGCTAAAGTTACATAGTAGCCAACCAAACTTGCTGAAAGATAGACTAAAGTACTTAACAATAAATATTTTATAAATAGTTTGAGAAAGTCTTTAAAAATAAAGTACTTCCTTGCAAAATACATTTGTATGATGGCTCCCACACCCTCTGCAACTAACAAAGCAATCGTAGTTGCAAGGCTTGCTAATGACGAAACAAAGAAGAAGTTAATGACTAAACTTAGTATTGCACCTACTGTTATAGCAATGGAATACTTCTTTTGCTGATTGGTTGCCACCAATATTTGAATCCCAAACACATTTGCAAGCCCTACAAAGAATATAACCGGGCTCATAAGTATTAGTACGGTTGATACATCCAAAAACTCATCACCTAAAAACCAAACGACAAAATTCGGAGCAATCGCCATTAGGCCAAGAGTCATTGGGAGTGTCACCATAAGTACAAATTGCATAGTGTAGTTCGTATATTTCCTTATCTCTTCCATATTACCCTTAGAAAATTCGGAAGCCATTCTAGGAAGTAGGACAGTACCAAGAGATGCAATCACACCAATCGCAATTTTGACAACTTTATTGGCTTGGTTATAAAAACCAACCTCTACTTCTCCAGATATATTTCCTAAAACAATACGATTCACCAGTACGTATACCTGAATCATAAATTGTGGTAAAAAAAGTGAAAGGACCGGTGTCACATGGGATTTTATATCCTGAAAGGTTACTTTGACAAACGACAACTCTTTTAAAAGTGGCCTCCACATAATAATCTGCCCAATCAACAAGGTCCCACCATTAATGGCAACATAAAGAGGCAAATCATTCATATCCTTGATTACCGTAAAGATTAAAATAATCCCACTGACTTTAACGAGCATATTTCGTATAGCGATCTTCTTCATCTCTTCCTTACCAATGAAATACCAGGATATATCAATACTGTAAGCAGCAAGAGTCAGAAGATGAATATAATATAGCTGTTTATATTCAGAAACGGTTCCTATAAAGAAAAGGAATACTACAATATTTACAATAGCAATAACGATCTGGAATGAAAAAATAGACCAAAATTCTTTTGATAACCCTTTTTGATCGTTTTGAACAGCTATTTGTCTACTTCCATACATAGGTAAGCTAAGGACAATAAATACGATAAAAAGCTGAACAATGGATACAACATAAGCATCAACCCCAACCCCTTCTGCTCTCAATACTCGAGAAACATAAGGAGTTGTGATAAACGGGGTTAGCATCAACAATACTTGATATAAAACTGTAAAAACATAATTTGTAATTAATTTACTCATTCAGTATTTAAGCCCTCTTTTAACGTTCCTACTCAAAAGTTACAACGTATTGTTTATATAGTGCTTGATCATTTTTAGCTTATTTTTGAAGCTAGCCGGCTTACTAAAGTAGGAAAGCTCTCGAAGCATACCTTTTCTAATATCCTTAAAATGATTCTTTAAAACATAAGATTCAAGTTCTTTATCAATCTCTGGGTATCGTTGTAGCAGAATTTCTTTTGATTGACGTCTAAGCTTCTCCTTCTCTTCTCCAAAGGAAACTCCTCCAATATGATGGACGTATGTGTCCTTTGCCACTACAAGCTTTAAGCCCCTTTGTCTAGCTCTCATACACCAATCTGATTCCTCACCGTAGCCTCTCTTAAAGGTCGCAGCATCAAAAAGGCCAACTTCATTCAAGGCACTTCTTTTCATATACATACAAAAACCAATAAGAAGCGGAGATTCAACAACCCCTGATTGCTTGTTTTTTTCAAAAGCAGCAACTAGTTCTTCATAAGAAAACAAATCATTTATCTCATTATTCGTTACAGGCAGACCAGATATAATCCCATAATTACTCATCGGGTTAACGGCTACTATGGTATCATCACTAGTAGCTGCCTCATATAAGCTTTTCAGCCAATTTTCTGTAACCAACGTATCACTATTGATTACTACCACATCATTCTCGCTAACCTGGAAGCCATTATTCACGTTACCAGGGAAGCCTAAGTTCACTTCATTTCTAATGGCCTTAATATGAGAATACTTATTAGCATAAAACGATGTCAGTTCCTGAATATTAGAATCCGGACTCTTATCATCTAGAAGGAATAGATTGTACATTTCTGAATCCGTATGTTGAAGAATACTCTCAATACAATTCTTTGTTTCCTCGTAAGAATTATATATAGGTAATAAAATATCAATTTTAACCATATTACTTTCTTCCAATCGGCTCGTATTTAAACATTTCTCTTACTCGCTTGTCTTTCACATGAATATTTCTTAGATCGAATACGTAGTCACCCTTCATCAAGTCCTTCATTTTATCAAGAGACATCCCACGGAATTGATGCCATTCTGTAACGAATACAGTTGCATCAGCATCTTCGACCGCTTCATACTCATTATTGACATAAGTAATATGATCCTTAATATCCTCTAAACGCCATTTGGCCTCTTTTATCCCTTGAGGACAGTAAGCATGAATCTTTGCACCTTGTTTTACAAGTCCATTAATAATATCGATACTAGGAGCATCTCTCATATCATCTGTTTCCGGTTTAAATGAAAGACCAAGAATGGCAATGGTTTTCCCATTGATATCACCCATACGAGTAACAATCTTCTCAACCATTTTCTGCTTTTGCTTCTCATTGGCTTCAATTGCGCCTTGAATAACCTTTAGCTCTTCCCCATACTTGTTGGCAATATCAACAATCGCCTTAGTATCCTTCGGAAAACAAGAGCCACCGTAGCCAGGACCTGCATGAAGGAACTTTGGAGAAATTCTACCATCCATCCCCATGGCACGTGCGATTTCCTGAACATTTGCTCCAACCTTTTCCGACAATAACGCCATTTCATTAATAAATGAAATTTTCACTGCCAAAAAGGCATTAGAAGCATATTTAATCATCTCTGCAGTTGCAACATCCGTAAAGACAAATGGAGTTTCATTAATATATAGGACATCGTAAACCTTCTTCATTACTTCCATTGCACGCTCACTATCGCAGCCAATTACAACGCGATCTGGTTTTAAGCAATCTCCAACTGCTTTCCCTTCTCTTAAGAACTCAGGGTTTGATACAACATCAAAGGAAAACTCTACATTTCTTTCATTTAATACCTTTTGTACCGTTTCACGAACCAGTTGCCCCGTACCTACTGGAACGGTTGATTTATTTACAACTACTTTATAACCGTTCAAGTAATTACCGATATTTTCTGCAACTTGTAATACATATTTCAAATCCGCACTACCGTCGTCCTTTGGAGGTGTACCAACAGCAATAAACATAACGTCTGTGTTTTCAACTGTATACTTCATATCAGTGGTAAACTCAAGCCTTCCTGAAACCACATTTTTATCCATTAGCTCTTTTAATCCAGGTTCGTAAATAGGGACAATTCCTTTTTTTAGCATTTCAATTTTCTCTTCGATTACATCCATACAGATGACATCAAGACCAAACTCAGCAAGGATGACTCCTTGTACTAATCCAACATAACCTGTGCCAACAACACCTATTTTCACAAGCGATTCCTCCTGTTAAAGACCTTATCAAAAAATTCATATGAAAATGCCTTAAAAGAATAAACTTTTGATCGCATTTTACTGTTAGACTCATTAGCAGATAAAATCCGATTTACAAATGATTTAGTTATCATATTTGATTCTTTTAACTCTGGATACTTATTAAAGAACTGTTTTAAAGCTTCTATCTGATTGATTTTCTTACTGATACTATCATTTTGAACATCAGCAATAGCAAGCACTTCATTTAGATGATGAATCAAATAATTTCTAGAAACCCTAATGCAAAAATCCCAATCCTGAAATCGCATTAAACTTTCATCAAAGAGGGTTTTCTCGGCAACTTCCTTTTTTATAAAAATTGTTTGTGTACTTATAAAATTCCCTCTCTCAAGAAGTGCCTTAATTTCATTTGATTCCACTTTCCGTTTTGGAACAATTCTATTTAAATTTTCTATGCTTAAACTACAAAAAACCATATCAACCTCTGGTCGTTCTGTACAATACTGCACCTGCTTTTCAAGCTTTTTCGGTTTCCATATATCATCACTATCCTGAAAGGCTATGTAATCTCCTTTTGCAAGTACAATCCCAGTATTTCTAGCACCATTTGCTCCTTTTTCACGGGAATTGACGATATACTTTATTTTTTCATTCTTAAATGACTCAACAACTTCCTTTGTATTATCAGTAGAATGATCATCAACAATTAATATCTCGAGCGGCTGTATCGTCTGGTTCAGTACACTCTCGACTGCTTTTGGTAATAGGTTTGCACGATTGTAAGTAGGTATTATTACGGTAACATTCAAAATCTTGCACGTCCTTTTAGTAATTACTAATTCAAGGCTAATTACTATTAAATTTAAGAATACTAACTAATAATTCGAGTTATTCACTCACTAGGTTTTCAACGCAATCAAAATTTTGTCTAATTAAGTACAACTGTCGAAATCCATAATCTTCAGTATACCTCTAATAACTTATTAATTCCATCTATAAGATACTATAATGTTGTTACAAATATCTAATACAATATTCATTTATTCACTTATTGTAATACAAGTAAATTTTACTTAGTAAAGTGATACTGTGATTTTCTTACTATCTATTTTTTGTTATAATTAGTACTATTGTTAAATATGTTAACTTTTAACAGAACACTTATACCTCATAACTTTATTAGACTTAAACTAATTATTTCAGACTGAAAGGAACGATTAGATGAAGAAAATTCGTAAGGCTATAATCCCAGCTGCAGGTTTAGGAACTAGGTTTCTACCTGCAACCAAGGCAATGCCAAAAGAGATGCTTCCTATCGTTGATAGGCCTACCATTCAATATATTATAGAAGAAGCTATTGAATCTGGAATTGAAGACATCATCATAGTAACCGGAAAAGGTAAAAGAGCAATCGAAGACCATTTTGATTATTCACCTGAGTTAGAGGCAAATCTTCAAGAAAAAGAAAAGTTTGACCTTCTTGAGAAAGTACAAGCTCCTTCTAAGGTTGATATCCATTACATTCGTCAAAAGGAACCAAAAGGTTTAGGACATGCTGTATGGTGTGCTAGAAAATTTATTGGTGATGAGCCTTTTGCAGTTCTCCTTGGCGATGATATCGTTGAGGCAGAAACACCCTGTGTTAAACAATTAATGAATCAGTATGAGCAAACTCATTCATCAGTAATTGGTGTACAACACGTTGAAGATCGAGACACTTCTAGATATGGTATAATTGATCCTATTGAGAGTAAAGATCGGTTATATCGAGTTGGTAATTTGGTTGAAAAACCACCAGCTGGTACAGCTCCCTCAAATTTGGCAATCATGGGAAGATACATACTTACACCAGAAATATTCCCACTACTCGAAGAAGGCAACGTCGGTGCAGGTGGAGAAATCCAGCTTACAGATGCCATTGAGAAATTAAATGAAATCCAACAAGTATTTGCTTATGATTTCCAAGGGAAGCGCTATGATGTTGGAGAAAAAATTGGATTTATTCAAACTACAGTAGAATTCGCTTTAAAGGATCCAGAATTACGAATTGAAGTTCTTGACTTTTTGACTAAACTTCTTAAGGAAAATAAATAATTCTTCAGCTCCGAAATCTCATTTTTTCGGGGCTTTTTTCTATGTAATTTTCTCAATCATCACATAAAAGTACATATAATAAGTCTTTTCGACAATTTTTAGTAGAAATTGTCGAGATTAATTGTTTACTATATTAAATTTTGATACTATTTAACTTGTGAGAGAATTGTAAATTTTTAGAGGAGGGAATATGAAAGGTATAAAACTAATTAAATATGTTATTTTTGCTCTTTTAACTTTAGTAGTTTTTAACTCTACTAGTTTAGAAGTTAACGGAACACTTGTCACTCAAGGTCGTATTGATTCTCCCATAAACGGTGCTTCTATTAAGGGGCAAATCAACGTATCTGGTTGGATCTTAGATAGCAGTGGTGTTTCTAAAGTTGAAGTTTTACTTGATGGCAAAATAATAGGAAATGCTCAGTATGGTGTAGCACGTCCGGATGTTCTAAGAGTGTTCCCAGAATATGAAAATCCAAATTCAGGATTTATATATTCACTAGACACAACTAGATATACTAACGGTTCTCATACATTAACTGTTAGAGAAACCGGGAATAACGGAGCCACAAAAGAACTCCAGAAACTAACGGTTAATATCCAGAACCCTTTGACAAGAGGTAACCTCGAGTCTCCTTCTAATGGTTCTACTATAAAAGGGGCAATCAACGTTAAAGGTTGGGTTTTAGACAGTAGTGGTGTTTCTAAAGTTGAAGTATTTCTTGACGGCAAAGCAGTTGGAACTGCTCAATATGGAGTTGCTCGTCCTGATGTCCATAAGGCATACCCTGAATACCAAAATCCATATTCCGGATTTACCTATTCTTTAGATACTACAAGGTTTATCAATGGACAACATACTCTTACTGTTAAAGAAACAGGGAAAAATGGTACCACAAAGGAACTTCAGAAACTAACGGTTAATATCCAGAACCCTTCGACTAAAGGTAACCTTGAATCTCCCTCTAATGGTTCTACTATTAAAGGAGCAATTAATGTTAAAGGTTGGGTTTTAGATAGCAGTGGTGTTTCTAAAGTCGAAGTATTCCTTGACGGCAAAGTAGTTGGAACTGCTCAATATGGAATTGCTCGTCCAGATGTCCATAAGGCATACCCTGAATACCAAAATCCATATTCCGGATTTACCTATTCTTTAGATACTACAAGGTTTATCAATGGACAACATACTCTTACTGTTAAAGAAACAGGGAAAAATGGTACCACAAAGGAACTTCAAAAACTAATTGTTAACATTCAAAACGCAGCTACTAAAGGTAACCTCGAGTCTCCTATTAACGGTTCTACCGTTAAAGGAAATATTAATATCAAAGGTTGGGCATTAGATATTAGTGGTGTATCAAAAATAGAAGTTCTAGTAGATGGGAAAATTACAGGAACTGCAGAATACGGGTTACCTCGTTTAGATGTATATAATGCTTATCCTGAATATAAAAATACTAATTCTGGATTCCAATACACCTTGGATACAAAGCAATTTACTAATGGAGTGCACACTATCTCTGTCAGAGAAACTGGAAATAACGGGTCAATAACTAATTTCCGACAAATGTCAGTTGATATTCAAAATCCACCTCCTAAAGGGTATATTGATACTCCTACTACTGGTTCCACTATTAAAGGACTTACTACTATAAAAGGTTGGTATTTAGATAGCAGTGGGATCTCGAAAATTGAGATTTTAGTAGACGGAAAGTTGGTTGGAAATGCACAATATGGGATTTCTCGTCCTGATGTATATAGTGCATTCCCTGAATATCAAATTTCAAATTCAGGATATGAATATATCCTTGATACAAAACAATTTATTGATGGAGAGCATACAGTTACCGTTAGGGCAACTGGACAGAATGGCTCAATTAGCTCAACTTCCAAAAATATTTTTATAGGGAATGGAAATCCCTATGTAATAACAAATCTAAAAAAGCCAGCTAACATAACAGCTAGTGAAATTGTTGATTTCTTTAATCGTAGATCACCTAATAGTCCTTTAAAGGACTATGCTCAAAGTTTTATTGATGCCCAGAACAAGTACGGTGTAAATGCTCAATACCTAGTTGCACATGCAATCTGGGAAACTGGTTGGGGCGGTTCTGATTTAAGAAATTATAAGCACAATCTATTTGGTTACGGTGCATATGATGTTTGTCCATTTACTTGTGGTTATTATTTCCCTAACGGCCCAGAAAGTATTCTAAAAGTAGCTTATCAAATAAGATCCAATTATTTAGATTCTACTGGAAGTTACTATTATGCCGAACATGGACCAACGTTAACCGGGATGAATGTTAAGTATGCAACCGACCAAAATTGGAAAAACGGTATTGCGAACTTAATGCAAAGTATTAAACCGTATGATTTCTCATACTACTCAAATGCAAAAGAGCTTCCAATAACAGCTTCTGCTCCAAAGGAATATGGTAGAGAAATACCAAGTGGGCAACCATATCCAGTTGATACCATTATTAATTTCCCAAGCGGAATAATTGCTAAGGTTACTACTTCTTCTCTAACATTTAGGTCATTACCTTATGTGTCAGAAGCTACTAATAATGGATCAGTAAGTCAAAATACTATTGTTCCCATTTTAGGCTTTAACACTGATGTTAGATTTGACACAAATAGTACTGGAAATTATAAATTCCTTTGGTATAGAGCAAATGTTAACGGTCAAAACGGTTGGTTATACGGGAATTATCTTGAGATTCTGAATTTACTTAAAGTAAATTCAGGTGGTGGAACATTGAATATCCGAAGTTCAGCTTCTACAACTTCTAGCATATTAACTAGTGTAAACGATGGTTCCTATCTCAAGATTGTCTTGAACAATAATACTCCAGTTACACAAAATGGCTGGTATCAAGTCTACTTACCAAATTCCAGTTCAACAGGCTGGGTTTTCTGGGAGTATACTAGTAAAATAGTTCGTTAAATATTAAAATAAAGCCACAATCGTTATGATTGCGGCTTTATTTATTTCTTATTAAAGAACTTTTTAATACCAACGAATATTCCTTTAAATAGAAGGAAAGCAGCAAAAAAGAGAAGAAATCCCCACAAGCTTATAACTGCATCATCAAATTCCATCTGTCCTCTACCTGTAATCTTTTGCTGAATTTCTATCGCAAATACAAGTACTAACATAATTGTAAAGGTATATATAAAAGATATTGCTGTAATACTATATGAAGCTAAGGCCTTAAAAACTATATGAACAAATATAAAAGAAAGTAAGCCAATAACCCCAAAGACCCATAGATGCAGATCTTTATCGGTAAAATTTAACCCTGCATTTTGAGCTAAATCCATAATAAGGTCATGGATATAATTTACTATATTCGCAAGAAAAAGTATAAATTCTTTCATAATAAACCTCGTTTTTTGTATTTATTTGTTATATTATTATATCGTACTGCTAATTTTTTGTCGAAGTATTTCAGATTTTGATATATTATTGAACATAGGAGGCTTTATATGAGTTTACGTTCTGAAAAGATAGAAAAAAAGAAAAAGAAAAAATGGGTTAAAATACTGATTTCAGTTTTTATAGTATTATTTCTAACAGTTGGTGCTTACGCCTTTTCCGTTTATAATTCCCTCTCTAATGCAGTTGAAACAATGCATGAACCAATTGATAGAGTAAAATCTGATAAACGAACGGAAGATGTTGCATTAGAAGAAGCTCAGCCATTCTCTGTCTTACTTTTAGGAGTAGACCAAAGAGAGAATGACAGTGGCCGTTCTGACTCGATAATTGTACTCACCGTAAACCCTCAACAAAACACAGTGAAAATGGTTAGCATACCACGTGATACGAGAACTGAGATAGTTGGAAAAGGTACACAGGATAAAATTAATCATGCCTTTGCTTTTGGGGGCGTTGAAATGTCAATTGCAACAGTTGAAAATTTCCTAGATATCCCAATCGATTATTATATACAAATTAACATGGAAGGGTTTAAAGACATCGTAGATGCTGTTGGAGGTGTTACTGTTCAAAACACCCTAGACTTTACCTATGAAGGAACACATTTTAAAGAAGGTACACTAACTCTTAGCGGAGCAGAAGCGCTAAAATACTCCCGTATGAGATACGAAGATCCCCAAGGGGATTTTGGTAGGCAAGCTAGACAAAGGCAAATCATTCAAGGTGTAATTAATGAAGGTGCAAGTTTAAGTTCCTTAACAAATTACGGTGACATCTTTAAAGCACTTGGTAACAATGTTAAAACGAGCTTAACGTTCTCTCAAATGGTTACAATCCAAAGTAAGTATAAATCAGCAAGTAAATCCATTGAACAAATTCAACTAGAAGGACAAGGCGGAAAAATAAACGGTGTTTATTATTTTAATGTGTCCGAAGAAAAAAGAGCCGAAATACAGCAGGTATTAAAGGCACATCTTGGTATATAAAAAAGAAAAAGGAAGGAGAGCTATTATACCTCTCCTTCCTTTCTTTTATATTTATTAAAAACACTATCTTGTATTAACTTTTTTTGAGTAAAATAAACCATTGGAAGATATAATGCCACTCCAATAACAACAAGAATAATCAACTTAATTAACGGAAATAATTGATATTCATCAAATAGATATACCTTAACAAGTAGAAGGATTAAACTCATGATAATAGAGCTAACAGTTACCAAAATACTATTTTTTAATAAGGAACCGTTATCATCTAGTGTACCTATTTTCTTCTTCAACTTAATACTTGAAAATATTAAAGATATTACTGATGTTAGTACCGGCGCGACGGCTACTGAATAAAATTTTAATAAGGGTGTTAATGCTACTATTAGAATTAACGTAATACCTACTACCATAATAGAGTTTCTTGCAGGAGTCTTTGTATCCTTTAATGAATAAAAACTTCTATAAACATAATCCCGCATTGTATTAAAAGGAAATGCTAGAAATAGTATTGCACTAACTATATAAACTTCCTTAGTATTCTCCGATGTAAAATTACCCCGTTCAAATAAAACTTGTATAAGAATATCCCCCACTGCTAGAAACCCAAATACAATCGGAATTACTAATAAATTTGTTAGGTTTATATATTGTACTAATGACCTCTTTGCATCTAATATATTTTCTTCGAATTTTTTTGCTATGGTTGGGTATAACATCATTATTATATTTACAATGATTAGACCATGAATAATACTAACAATCTGATTCGAATACCCGTATATAGAAACATATCCTTCTCCAAAATAACTCGCAATAAAATTCGCAAAAACAATTGATAATTGAAAAGCCGCAGAACTTAAAATTATTGGAAAAGTGTTTTTAACTAACAACCTAAATGTCGGATTACTTAATTTAAAGGTAAATCGAAATTTAAATTCTATTTTCCTTTGCATAATTAGTAGGTACGCAATTTCTACCAAGAATGAGAGTCCAATTGTAATTGCAATCCCATATATATTTGGTTCTGAACTAATAAAAAAATAAGATATACTTATTATTATTGCTAACAGACCAGCATTCTTTGGTCTTATAAAATCATTACTGATCTGAAAGAAAGCAGTGGATATTCCTGTTATTACCTTAAAAATCTGTGATATTGCAAATATTATGGTTAATTGTAGTGTTAATACTTGAACAGACTGATTATGATTTAAAGTAAATAACTTTATTAAAGGCTCTCCAATAATAATTAATCCACTTACAAAAATTACACAAAGGACAAGAAGTGTACTTATATATGTATTTATAGATTCTGCTTCCTCTATTAGATTTTCTTTTTTTGTCAATATAGGTATGAGTACAGTGGTAATAGCTGCTGATATGACACTTACACTACTAATAGTAAGAATATTAGCAATGTTAAATGCATCCATCACTTCTCCAACTCCAAAGTTTTTTGCCATTAACATGCTTCTATACATCATTAACAACTGCGTGAGGATGGTTATGATCAAAATTAAAGAGAAAGATTTAATAAACTTCATCAGTATTCACTCATTTTCTTAAAGCTCTGTCTAGTATTGAGAAATGTTCTTCGGAACTTCTACATAGATTATCAATCTCTATTACTTCAGGATTTTGCCCTAAAAGCACTCTTGCTATGTCCTCTATTTTTTCAACATACAAATCTTCTAACTGATAATACTTAAGATCTAGACCTAAATATTCTAAAGTCTGAACTGTCTTTTTACTATAGATAACTGGAATAATATTTTGTTGGTACTTCATGGCAAGAATTAGCGAATGAAATCGAGTTGTTACCATTGCACAGCATTGTGCAAATAGGGATAAAAACCTGTCTATATCACCTTGATAGTTAACAACCTCAACATTAGATTTAATTTCTTCATCCAATCCTTGTAAAATCTGATTTATTACTTTTAAATCACTAATTTTGTTAGTGTCTTGAAAAGAAAACATTCTAACTATTTTATTATTTTCCACTAATGTCTTTATCAATTTTACATTAGTATCCACATAACTATGTTGGTTATTAGTCCCTGGCCAGTCTATTACTGAAATTCCTATGATATTTTCACTTTTATTTATATTTTGTTCGACAGGTTTACTTAGCACAATATCCGGATGCAGAGATAGCTTTATTCCTTTATCTTTTAACAGGTTGTATGAATATTCATCTCTTACCGTCATATGAGTTAATTTACGAAACGTGCGTATATAAGTATTAAGATAGTTTTCGGTCTTAATCGGCCCTACATTACAACCTAAAACAAAGGTTTTTTTCCCAAATAATTTAAAAGCAGACACTGTTATATGAAATATCTTCCACTGTCTTTTCCAATCTTCTGGCTCCTGAAACAATGAACCTCCAATTAAGATATATGCATCATAGCTCACAAGATTTAGAAGTACTGTTTTCCTGCTTATGAAACGAACTTGTGGATGATCCTTAAAAGCCTGACAGGATTCAGGGTCCTTAACCAAAAAATCAAACTGAACATTCTTATACCTATTCAATAATAAATCTAGAAAGAGGTCATCACCAAGATTATTATTAAAATAGGCATCTATAGCTACTCTCAAACTTTTCACACCTTCCACTATAAAAGTCCTTTAGTAAAGACTTTTGTTTTCCTTTAACTTCTGCTTCATATTTATTATTCTTAATAATGTATTTCTAATAAATGATAAGTTATTTATTTTTCTTAAATAAAGTAACAATGTAAAGTCGGATTTTATATAGTCTTCCAATATATCCATACCCACATTGTATACAATTGAATAATAAATATATTGTTTGATGATTTTAAAATCTCTTGCTAAAGAAGTACGGTTAATTTCATGTTTAATTCGTAGAAGGATATACAATTCACCTAATAACATTTGTTGATAATTGGTCATTGTATTTTCACTATGAATATAAACATTCGCACCTATATACTCCTCTTGAAAAAATATCTTCTTATTCCATAGAGTTTTTATCCAAAAGTACCAGTCCTCGCAATAAGACAAACCTTTTGGAAAACTTGATGCACACTCCTTTCTAAAAAGTACAGAGTGGATGGGAAAGATATTTTCTCTTAACAAGACATTATTCACATTATCCCTAGGGATAGCCTTAAACTCATTAACTAGTTGATTATCCTTTATATAACCTGTTCCACATTGAACGGCATCAAACGTATTATCATGCTCTAAAATAGATAACCCCTTTTCAATCTTCTCACTATGCAGGGTATCGTCTGAATCTAAGAACTGAATGTAATCCCCTTTTGCACGATGAATACCTTTATTCCTTGCCTCAGACCTACCACTATTCTCAAAGTAAAAATACTTTAATCTTTCATCTTTTATCTGTTTAAGAATTTCACCCGTACTATCTGTTGATCCATCATCTATAACTATAACTTCTAAATCAGAGTATGTTTGATTTAAACATGATGAAACCGTTCTTACTATAGTACGTTCAGAGTTATAGCTCGGAATAATTACTGATACTTTCGGCATGCTCTTTCACCCCTTTGGCAACACATTAATGAACTCCAGTATTTATTTGCTTATTTTCTTTCATTTGATGTTTATAAAAGAGAAATACAAATAAGGACAGGAAAGCAAGGATAGCAACTATATAATGTTCTCTAAATGGTTGTGTGATTATAGTTAAAAACGAAAAAATAATTAAGAAAACAAAGTAAACAATTACTGTATTTCTATCAAAGTTTTTCTTAACTGCTAATACTGCCAAAGTCGTGTAAAAATTGATTACAGCTAATAAGTACCATTTTCCTCCGTGAATTAATAATAGAGACATACTGTTTATCCCCAAATTTGGATGAATGTCTTGATTATTAAATTCAACAGTATTGATTCCAGCTCCTAAATGTCTAGCATCATAATTATTAAATGCTAGATAATTCAAATAAGCTCTTTCATTGTGTGGATCCGCAATCCCATAATATAACTGGTAAGCCAACAGAGCCATTTTATCGACCAACTCATTAAAACTACCTACTGTAAAGTACAGGATTATACATCCTATTAATCCTATAGAGATTATCAAACCGAATCTTAACGCCACTTTCATGGTAAAGCCTCTGATTAGGATTGAAAAACCTATAAAAATGAACAAAAATAGAATAACTGTCGGAATAATTGACTTATTTTCATTAAAATAGGATAGAACAAACATGACGGGGATTTGAATAATAAAGGATGCAAGCCATGATTTCCTTTTTGTCATAAAATAGAAAAAGAGGTTTCCTATTAGAAGAACGACCCAAAAAACGTTTAATATGCCTGTTCCAAAGGGACCTATTAAACCTGTCATATGGTCAAAATCATAATTTCCCCATGAAAGAAATCTTTTCATCATAAATGTTCCTGTGAAAAATTGCAAAATGATTATAGGGGTATTTATCCAAAAATAAATATTCAAAAAACGTAGGATTTTCTCTCCAACTTCATACAGTATTTCATAAGAATATAACGTAGCTAAATAGATAAAGTATACCAACATGATAGAAGGCATAAAAGTCATTAATATATTTTCAAAAAATACTACTCCAATCCCAAATTTATAAATATTTAACCCAATAATGAATGATAAAAACCCTAATGAGAATATTGCCCAAATTTTTATGTATCTGTCTAGATTATTGAATCTTGTTAGAAATCTCTTTTTATAAACCAACTGATAACACACGTATCCCAACACGATTAATTCTGGAATGTACCATAGTACAAACATTAACTTTACATACCTTAGAAAAAATACAGCAACTAATAAAGCAATGATAAAGAACTTGTCTATATTATTTAACTTATTCATTATTCTCCTACTCCAAATTTTTCTGTGCTATCTTTTATTTCTATCTGAATTCTTTCGCAAACTCGCTTTACCTTTCGATCAAAGTAGAGAAAGAATTTAACATTAAATGGATACCACCAGTGTTTTCGATAAAGCTTCTTTTTATTTCTTTCAAGCAAAACTGCTTTTTCTTTTTTGAAGGATGTACTCCCGAAATGGTATATAAAGGTATCATCAGCGAGAATATTTCTAAAGCCTTTTTTAATTAATCTGCAGGAAAAGTCATTTTCCTCTCCATATCCCATACCGAATGTCTCTTCATCAAAAAAACCTACCGTATCTATTACTTCCCTTTTAATATACATAGCATGGCCGACAGCTGTTGGTATAGTGGGGTATAGTCTTTCAGATACTTTTTCAATTAGATTTGAAAATTGTTCAACTGTGTAGCCGTCTGGCAGTTTATTATCCTGATTAAAATATGGAACTGATGCAATCGTTCCGTTATTAGTTAATGCTGTTACAGATCCAACTTTTTTATCAGATTGAGCAGCATTATATAATTTATCTATCCAGTAGTTTGTAACGATAGTATCCGAATTAAGTAGGATTACATCATTATTGGTGCTTCTCATCCCCTTGTTTACTGTTTTTACAAAACCAAGGTTATGTTCATTAGTAATAACCCTCACACGGTCGTCCTCAATTTGATTCAGTAATTCTGTTATCTTAGGATTTGGACTTTTATCGTTAATAATAATAAATCCATGAGGAATATTATTTTGGCATTGTAAGAGAGAATCAATACACTCTTTTGTTTCTTCATAACCATTATATACTGGTACGATAATGTCTATCATATGGTTCTCCTTATTAACTTTTTTCTACTTTGCTATTCCCATAAAATTTTCCGATTAACAAATCTGAATGTAACTTTATGGTAGGTATCTTAAATTCATTATTTATATTCAAATGTTTTTGATAAAGATCATCTACATCCAGTGTCAATAATATATCTGATAGTTCATCTCTTTCACTTACACTAAATTTCCATCCGAATTTTTCAGACACTAAATCTTTACTACCCACATTTTCTGATACAATTACGGGTGTCCCATAACTCAAAGCTTCAAGAGTAACAAAACCAAAAGTTTCTCTCCATATACTTGGAACAATCACAACATCCAATTCGGTAAAGATTTTCTCTAATTCATCCCCTGAGTATTTACCATGTAAGAACACATTGTTTTGATTAAGCCCACTACTTTCATCTCCGTATAAATGAAGTTCAAACTTATTTGCTGGTAAATTCGAAAAAGAGTTCATTAGAAGCATAAACCCTTTATATTCCTTCATAGGACCTAAATAACCTAAACGAATTTTCTTCCCTTTTACCTTTTTTGTTTTAACCTTTTTAATATCTTTATGAGTTATACTTAAAACTTCACCGGCAATATAAGGTAAATAGGTGCGATATACCTCTTCAGTTTGACTACTATTGAAATGAAAGTAATCTACCAATCCTAACATTTCTAGATAATACTCTCTTAATGTAACATATTTGTAACTGTCTCCTTCTCCAGAAACTTCAACTTCATGCTCATTGTCTTTATTTGATTGTTTCATTCCATTAATAGGTAAATATTTCTTTACCTTTTTAAGAGCTGGATAAAAGGAGGTTTGAGTTATTAACAATGCTTTAGTACTTAAAGAGTTAGAGGAACAAGTCTGACAACCCTTTCCATTCTCAAAATCATTGCAGTTCAGGTTCTCTTTGTCTTTGTATAGGTTTATAGTGGGACAAATCCCATAGTAATCATGTGTTGTGAATACAATCCTTATCCCCTGTTCCTTAGCAGCAATTAAGAACTCTTGGTGTATACCCATTAACGTATGAACATGAAGAACATCTGGCCTAATACCAGATAGAAAATCGACAAAAACATGTAATGGCCCCTGTCCAATAAAGTGCTCCGGCTCCTTAACCCCTCTAAATAATGGAAGGGGATGTGAGTTAACTAACTCAAAATGCTTTATACCATTATTATATTTGCTAGACTTTTTAATTCTGACCTTTTTATTAATAAGGTCAACCTTCCCTGGAAACAAATGAAGCACTTCATGATTCTTTGCTTGTTCTTCCATTAAATCTTTTGCATATCTAGTAAGTCCACCACTTCGAAAAGGAGGAAGGCCTAACGTATAATGCATGATTTTCATTTTTCATGTTTCCCTTCGAACAGTTTCTCATAACTATTTACAATAATATCCCAAGTGTAAGCCTCTTTTATCCGTTGCTTAGCCTTTATTCCCATTTCTTCAATCATCTGGGTTGTATAGCCATCAAGTTTATTTATAAGATTAACAAGGTTATTTGGTTTCTTACTAAAATATAAAGATGCGTCAACGCCCACTTCTTTATTAAATTGAACATCTAATAATAAATTTAAAGAGGTAGTAGATAATGCCTCCAATAGAGAAGGATTCGTCCCTCCAACTTCATGTCCATGCAAATATGCAAAAGCATTGGTACGTACTTGAAAAAGAAGTTCTTCATCGTAAATTGTACCTACAAATTTAACTCTCTCATCTTTATCAAAGTTTGTCTTTTCTTTGAGTTCCTCATAGAATTTATTCTTTTCAAGGTTTGTTACAATGACTAATTTTTTCGTTGTATTTGACTTCACAAATTCTCTTATCATTAAGTCATAATTATTTTCTGGTACGAAACGCCCTACAATTAAATAGTAATCCTGTTTTTCAAGTCCCCACTTTTTCAGCCACTCATTAAGCTTTAAGATACTCTCTTTTGGTGGGATTTTAACATCGGCACCATAGGCAATAAAAGCTGTCTTAGGATGATAGCTACTATATTCTTTCTGGATATAGTCCTCTATCGCTTTAGAATCACAAATAGCCATGTCGGTACTTTTTATCATTAGTCTTTCTGACAACTTCCAATATTTACGTACTGGTAAGCTCCACTTCGCTCTTTTCCATTCGTGACCATCTGGATTTACATAAACAGGAACGTTTATTTTATCAAATTTCCGCTTAAAATATTGCATAAAGGGACCAATTCTACACGCTAATATATATACAATCGGGTTTTCAACCTTATTGGCTACTATGTAACTATATACTTCATTTAAAGATCGCACATCATATTCAATTGCTTTAGCCGGACCAGAGATAGAAGTATTAACATTAAAACATCTAGCATCATTATGTATAGTTTCCTTCTCCTTACTTTCAGATAAACACGCAACATGATACTGTATGTTTTTTGATTTTTTATATTCAGTAAGTTTTTCAACAAATGTTTCAAATCCTCCATACCTAGAAGGGATACCTTTGCTACCGATAATAAATATGTTTTTCATCAACTATACCACTCTTTCTTGGTGTTATATTTAGTTTAAACAAAATTGTAAAATAAATAAGGGCACTTTTTCAAACTTGCTAAAAAAGTGCCCGTTATTATTTAACTACTATTAATATCCAGTCTTACTTAAGAGAACATTAAATGTACTAAAAATAAGCTTTAGATCATAGAAAACAGTCCGTTTTTGAATATACTCAATATCAAGGTTTACCATTTCCTCAAACCCAACAGTATTTCTCGCTGTTACTTGCCATAGTCCTGTACATCCAGGAACCACTAGTAATCTTTGTTTATGATAACTATTATATTCTTTAACTTCCCTTGGTAACGCTGGCCTTGGACCTACTAAACTCATTTGTCCTTTTAATACGTTAAAAAGTTGTGGAAATTCATCAAGACTTGTTTTACGCAAAAACTTCCCTACTTTAGTCACACGTGGATCATCTTTCATTTTAAACATCAAACCATTTACTTCATTATACTTCAGTAAATTCTCTAATTGTTTTTCTGCATCAGTAACCATGCTTCTAAACTTATACATATAAAACTCTTCACCATTTTTCCCAACTCTTACCTGCTTAAAAAGAACAGGACCTTTTGGGTCTTCTAATTTGATTAATAGACCTATTAAAAGAAATAAAGGTAAAAATAGTAAAATACCAAAAGAGGAGAATAAAAAATCAATTAAACGTTTTGATATATTATAAGAAAAATTCTCTTGAAATTTTCCAATTTTAATTTCACCTTCATGTGTCTTTTGCTCTATTGACATAGCCTTCATTTTTCAACCTCGCTTATATTATTTGAAGTGATTAGAAGTTAATTTAAATCATCTTTTTAGAAATGGGACTTACTTACCATCTCTGACCCTAGAAATTATATCAAATATTTATCAAATGTTAAATAGAATTTTATAGTAAAAGACTATTAAATCATCTTTTTTTTTACATTATTCGCTAATTTTTACTTTTTTCTTAAGAATATTTTATATTATTGATATTTCAAGAGATTGAGGATATGTAAATTTGAGGAAGTTAGAGGAATTATCAAATCAAATTTTATATAGTGCAATTGTTAAAATTCAAGTTTTCATCTTGTTATCATATGATAAGTCCACTGTGGATTTTCCGTTTATCATCAAAATCACCAAAAAAGGTACTAAAATAAGAATCGAAGCTTCAAGAAACGGAATTCTTTTCTCTAAAAACAAGTATCATTATGTGCAAAATTATTTGTATTTTATTGTTCTAATGGATAGGGAGAATTTTAGAAAAAGCCAATTGAGGGGATTTTTAGGAGAAAGTAGATGCAATCCATTACACAATTGGATTCGTAATTTTTGAGATTGAGTTAAGAAGAACAGTAAACTTTACTATTCTTCTTATACATTAAAATCAAGAATGCCTAGTACTATATAGACCATACATTGCCCTATCCATATACAATAAGTGATAATCCACGAGATTGCTAAGGTGAAGTGATCACCAGGGTAATAATTTAAGCACCAAATGAAAATTGCTATTGACACAGTAAACATGTATATTCCATGTTGAATTACCCACCTCATACAACTCACCTCAATATTGATAATCTTTCTTACATATATTTTAGCTAAATTTCTATAAACCCCTTTAATATCTTTTCTTCATTATCAGACTTAATATGACATTTATCCTCATTAGTGTAAAAATTGACGCTTAACAGAGTTAACTTGAACAAGCATACTTATCTCGGAACATGGAACCTTTCCCTATAACCCTTCGGATGTAGTCGTTGGACTTGGTTATACCGATGACCTTAGTGCTCTTGGGATTGCTCTTTTCCAAGTAGCAATGTATATTAATTAAAATATTAAAAGCAAAGAAAAAGAAAAACTAAAAGATTGGTTTGGAGACAATGTTGATACCTCAGACATTGATCTTAAAATAAGTTAAAAATGTAAGTGGGATAAAAGAACCTAGCCTTTATCCCACCTTTTTCTAAAAATTTTGAATCAAATATTAAACCAAATGAAAATTTCGAGAAATTAAACACCCTTTACTTTGTTGCTATATCCTTAAACATTTAATTTGTCTCTATGATACATGATCTTCTCCTCTAGATTCCCCTGGATATCCGTTTCCAAACAGCAGTCTGCTAAACACAAATAATAATATAGTCTTGCAGTGTGCCAATTCATTTTTATCTTTATTATCCAACTTTTTAATCCCATAAAACTCTCCTTTAGATTTACTATAAATCGTAAGAGTCCGTATTCGGAAACTGGCAAGCATAATCATTTACCATGATCTTAGCCCCTGTAGTTTTGCATCACCATCTTTCAATGGTTTTGCCATTATCGTACGATTTATGGTTACAAGACTATTATTGGATAAATTAACCACTTGACAAGACTTTTTTAGGGACAGGGATCCTTGTCCCAGAATAGAGGGACCAAGGACCTATCCCCATGTTTCATTGTTTTTTAGATTCCAGTCTCATTTAATCCATTTATCTTAATTTCCCCTCAGAAATCAGATATTTCATCAATCTTTTTACTAAGCAACTCCACTTTTCACAATTGGAACGATTAACTCCCTAACAGGTATTGTGAGGTTACCCGGGAATACAATTGGTAGCGCGCTTCCTGAAAGGGAAAGCAAGTGGAACATTTCAATGAAATTGCACAACAATATGAGCCTATGATTCACAAAATTATTCTAACACTAGGGATCTATAAAAACAGGGAAGAATTCTTTCAAACAGGGTTAATTGCTCTTTGGCAAGCAGCTGAACGGTACGATCCAGAACGAGGGGCCTTTTCCTCATATGCTTATTCCTATATAAAAGGTAACCTCCAGACGGAGATGACGAAGAGAAACAAACACGAGGATCATTATGTTCCCATAGATGATGAAAGCTGGGCTTTAATCCCTGACTTATCATGTCAACTCCCTTTCGAAGGGGAAGACCTTGATTGTGAGGGATTAACAGAAAAAGAGAAAAAATGGCTGATGTACACCGTCATTCACGGCTTTACAGTTAAAGAAATTGCCACAATTGAAAACGTCTCACTATCAGCCGTTAAGCTTTGGCGATCAGGAGCGAGAAAGAGACTAAGGGACAGGTTTGAACTGCACCCCAATTGTTAGACAAAAATACTAACAATTGGAGGTGTAGTTTTTATTATGAAAAAAAGCTCATTAGAAAAAATTATGGGTGCTGTAAATGCTTACCTCGAGGGCGCGGAGTCCATTAGAGATATCGCTCAGAGGTACAATGTCAGTAAATCAGTATTACACAGATGGATCGCTAGGGTTAATGAACATGGGTTAGCTGCTTTTAAAGAAACATATACAAATTATTCAGTTGAGTTTAAAATGGACGTACTAAATTACATAGACTTAGGAGCGTCCATTGATCAAGCGGCTGCGAAATTTAA